>NZ_JAENYR010000058.1 GCF_016841685.1 Thiohalomonas denitrificans | reverse complement strand
CCTCCCCCTCGGCATGGCCCCCCCGCTGGTCGCCATCGGCACCGCCGGCGGCAAGCTACTGCCACGCGCCGGCGGCTGGATGGATGCCGTCAAGGCGGTATTCGGTGTCATGCTGCTGGCGGTGGCCATCTGGATGCTGGAACGTATCCTTCCCGGCTGGGTCGCCATGCTCCTGTGGTCGCTGCTGGCAATCGTCTCCGCCATCTACATGGGGGCGCTGGAGCCCGTGCACGAGGGGGCGTCCGGCTGGAGGCGGCTGTTCAAGGGCCTGGGCGTTACGCTGCTGATCTATGGCGTTCTGGTGCTTATCGGCGTGAGCAGCGGCGGGCGTGATCCGCTCGCCCCGCTCAACCATATGCGCTTCGCCAGTGCGGCGGGCGGTGCAATCAGTGCCCAGCCGACGCACCTGGAGTTCGAAGCGATGAAGACTGTGGCCGATCTGGAACGGGCGATCGAATCCGCAGCCAGCAATGGCCAGCCGTTGATGCTCGACTTCTACGCCGACTGGTGCGTCACCTGCAAGGAGATGGAGAAATACACCTTCTCCGACCCGCAGGTTATCGCCGCCCTGTCCGGAGCCCGACTCCTCCAGGCCGACGTCACCGCCAATGACGACGCGGACAAGGCCCTGCTCAAGGAGCTAGGGCTGATTGGGCCACCGGCAATCCTGTTCTGGGACGGGAATGGCGAGGAGAAACGCAACTACCGCGTCGTCGGCTTCATGGAACCGGAGAGGTTCACGCCGCATGTGGAGCGGGCGATTGGGAAGCAATGAGGAGTTACGGAGGGTCGTAGCTCTTCAGCTGTAGGTCTGCCTTCCAACCGGCAGTCTTGCGTCGGGATGGAGCCCGATTTACGACCCAGTATATTCACAGACAAGCCGGTGCGTTCTAAAGAATGCACCGCACTTCAACTCCGTCACTCAACCCACTCCGCCGTGCTGTAACGGATCTCGACCGGTCCGTTTTCCGGACGGTGGAGCCAGGCCACGTGCAGGCGTTCACCCTCGAATTCAATCACAGGATGGGTCTGGGCACCGGGCCCGGAGCCGCCTTCGAAGGTGATATCCGAACTCCACTCGCCCTCTCCGGTACGCCAGCTTAGCCAGAGGTCCGGGGTACCGTCGCGGGGATCGTCCCACGCCGTGACGATGCGGCCCCGGGCGGAGACCGCCACGTCGGGGTGCCACTGGGGCTGATTTTCGCCAAACAGGTCCTGGGCCAACTCGTTGGGGCCAAACGCTTGGCCGCCGTCCCGGCTGACCGCGGCATAGATGTCATAGCCGCCCCGGAACTCGCGCTTGTCCATCCAGGTCGCAGCCAGGAGCTTGCCTTCACTTGCCAGAGCAACGCGGGTCACGCCGGAGCCCCGCCCGAATCTGGCGTTGCCGGCGGGCGGCAGCTCATTGAGACGTTTTGGCTCGGTGAAGGCGCCGCCCTCTTCCGGGCGGGCCATATACAGCCGGGTATGGCCGTGGCGCCGGTCCTCCCAGGCGAGCAACGGACCGCCGGGCACCGGAGCAAGCGTGGGATAGAGTTGCGGACCGCGCGGTATCTCGGCATCGGCGGGCCGCTGTTCGCGCGGTGCCGGACCCTCTGCCGAAATGACCAGTCCGGCGACGGTGATGCGACCGACGCCGCCCTCCTGCTCGGACCAGGCCGCGTGGACATCCCCCTTCTCATCGGTGGCCAGGGTAACCTGGGCCCCTGCCTCACTGAGGGTGGTGATGGGACCGGCCTCGGTATCCATACGCCGGGCCAGCACCTTCCCATCCTGTTCCCACGCGACCACGAAGCCGCCATCGGCGGTGGTGACTGCAGGTTCATAGGCCGACCCGGTGCGGTTGAGCGCTTGGGACGAAGTAAAGTGCTCGGCGCGCGGTGCTTTGGTGGCCAGATAGATCCCGGGCTGCCCGCTGCGGTTATCTTCCCAGACCAGGGCGACGGCGCCCTCCCCGGTGATCGCCATACTCTGCCGTCCGGCCGCTTCCAGGTGAGGAAATACCCCTTCCACCGCTTTCCCGCTGACCACCACCGATTCGGTAAACTGCCAGTCGGCCAGCCCGACAGCGGGCAGGCCCATCACCATCACCAGCACCAGCACCAGCACCAGCATGCTTCTCATGAATCCCCCCGCAGGAACTCCAGGAGTTCCTGTTTTTGGTATTGTCCGTCGGAGACGTAGCGGTCGAATGCCAGAAACTCCTCCGCCGTCTTGAATCCGGGTGCCTTGAAAATCATCTCCCCATTCTTCTCCAGATAGGCGAATACCGGTGTGGCGAAGACGTTCATCCGCGCCCCCAGCTCCATTTCCGTCAACCTCTCGCCATTGGGCAGAGTCAAACGATTGCCACTTTCCGCATCGACATAGACCAGGACATAGTGATCTTCATAGGCCTGCCGAACCCGATCATCGGAAAACGACTCCCGGTTGGTTTTGTCGCACCAGCCGCAACCGTAACGGCCGAAATAGAGAAAAACGGGCTTGTCTTCCGCGTCGGCCTGGCGAAGCCCTTCATCGTAGGCAACGAACGGATATCCGGCAGGAGGATCAGCCCACACGGCTGTGGAGATCAGAAGACCGAGCAAAACCACCAAACCCGAGAAGCGACGAATTTCAGCTCGATAGCGCATGACTTTCCACCGTTTTTGCTTCACAGGAGGATAACCGCCTATTCGCGCGGACACCAACCGTGACCTGGGTCACACTGCAAAAGAGCGAATCTTGCGACAATCTGCATCGAAATGACCCGTATTTCGAGTTATCTGGACAAGGAATTTATCATGGGGCACAATGATACCCACAGAGTGCAATGTTAATAACTAGCCGGTATCAGTGTCGAAATGGGGCACTATTGGCGACAATTTCACCATTATCCGATTCTGGAACTCCATCATGGCCAAGCTCTTGGTGCTCAACGGGCCCAATCTTAACCTCCTGGGTATTCGGGAGCCCGCGCATTATGGCAACGATACCCTTGCGAGCATCGATTCGAGGCTCGCCGAAATCGCCCGCGAGGCGGGTCATGAACTCTCCAGTTTCCAGAGCAATGCCGAATACGAATTGGTGGAACGGGTGCATCGGGCCCTCGCCGAGGGGGTCGAATTCATCATCACTAACCCGGCCGCCTTCACCCATACCAGTGTGGCGCTGAGAGATGCGCTTTCCGGAGTGGCTATCCCGTTTATCGAAGTGCACCTCTCCAACGTGCACGCACGAGAGTCCTTCCGGAGCCACTCCTACTTTTCCGATATCGCTCGTGGGGTAATCAGCGGCGTTGGCGCCCTTGGTTACGAACTGGCGCTGGCGGCGGCTCTACGCCATATCTCCGAACAGGCTTAACAGATTACAGGTTCAATGCACGATGGACATCCGCAAGGTCAAGAAACTCATAGAACTGCTGGAGGAATCCGGCATCGCCGAGATCGAAATCCACGAAGGTGAAGAGTCGGTTCGCATCAGCCGGAATACCCACTCCGCCGCTCCGGCACCGGCGCCGGCACCCGTGACGGCGCCTACCGCGGCAGCCGCCGCTCCCCCAGCGGAGCCGGCCGAACCGGAAATGCCGTCGGGCCACCAGGTGACCTCCCCGATCGTCGGCACATTTTACAGCTCTTCCTCGCCCGGAGTTAAGGCGTTTGTCGAAGAGGGCCAGCGGGTGACCGCGGGGGATACCCTGTGCATCATCGAGGCCATGAAGATCATGAACCAGATCGAGGCCGATAAGACGGGCACGGTAAAGGCCGTTTTGGTAGAGAATGGGCAGCCGGTGGAATTCGGCCAGCCGTTGGTCATCATCGAATAACGGCCGGGAAACGGAAAGACGAATGTTCGACAAGATCATAATCGCCAACCGTGGTGAAATCGCTCTGCGGATCCTTCGAGCCTGCCATGAGTTGGGCATCAAGACGGTAGCTGTCCATTCGGACGCCGATCGCGACCTCAAGCACGTGCGGCTCGCCAACGAATCCGTCTGTATCGGGCCGGCCTCCTCGACCGATAGTTACCTCAATATCCCGGCCCTGATCAGCGCCGCCGAGGTCACCGACTCCAGCGCCATTCACCCCGGATACGGCTTCCTTTCCGAAAACGCCGATTTCGCCGAACGGGTGGAACAGAGCGGTTTCGTGTTCATCGGCCCCAAGTCGGAAAGCATCCGTTTGATGGGCGACAAGGTTTCTGCCATCGCCGCCATGAAGAAGACCGGCGTACCGTGCGTTCCCGGTTCCGACGGACCACTCGGCGATGATCCGGACGAAAACCTTCGCATTGCCGATGTAATCGGTTATCCGGTCATCATCAAGGCAGCCGGAGGCGGCGGCGGCCGCGGCATGCGGGTAGTCCATACCGAGGCCTCTCTGCTGGGCGCCATTTCGTTGACTCAAACGGAGGCTGCCAACGCATTCGGCAACGCTACCGTCTACATGGAAAAGTTCCTGGAGAATCCGCGTCACGTCGAGATCCAGGTACTGGCTGATACCCAAGGCAGCGCCATTCATCTTGGTGAGCGTGACTGCTCCATGCAGCGGCGGCACCAGAAGGTCATCGAGGAGGCGCCAGCACCCGGCATTGATGACGAAACCCGTGAGCGGATTGGTTCGCGTTGCGCCAATGCCTGCGTCGAACTTGGCTATCGCGGTGCGGGCACTTTCGAATTTTTGTACGAAAACGGTGAGTTTTATTTTATCGAAATGAACACCCGGGTGCAGGTGGAGCATCCCGTATCGGAAATGGTCACGGGTGTGGATATCGTCAAGGAGCAGATTCGCATTGCTGCCGGAAAACCACTTTCCTATCGGCAGGAGGACATCAAGGTCCGCGGCCACGCCATCGAATGCCGAATCAATGCCGAGGATCCGGCCAATTTCATGCCCTCGCCAGGCAAAATCACACAGCTGCACATGCCGGGTGGCCCGGGCATTCGGGTCGATTCGCATATCTACAACGGATACACCGTGCCGCCTTACTACGATTCGATGATCGGCAAGCTCATTGCGCACGGGGAGACCCGCGAGTCGGCACTGGCCCGGATGCGCACAGCACTGCGAGAGGTGATTATCGAGGGTATCAAGACCAATGTACCGTTGCATCAGGACCTCATGAAGGATGCTGCCTTTCAGGCCGGCGGCACCAATATCCATTATCTCGAGAAAAAGCTGGGGCTGTAGCGATTGGGGAATGGGAATCGGGAATTGCGGTCGAATCTGAAATTGAAAATCGGTAACTGCTAATTGCCCTGGCTACAGCTCATTCTGGAAACTGATGCCGCCGGTGCCGACCGGCTGTTGGAGCAGCTCAGCGAGGCAGGTGCCGCCGCCGTCACTCTCAATGACAGTGCCGACCAGCCGCTTTTCGAGCCGCTCCCCGGAGCTACCCCGCTCTGGAGTCACACCCGGGTGATTGGCCTTTTCCCCGCTGGCACGGATATGGACGCCCTTGTGGGTAGCCTCGTGCGAGAGTACGCGCCGCAACCACTACCGCCGCATCGGGTGGAGCTGCTGGAAGACCAGGACTGGACCCGCGCCTGGATGGACACCTTCAAGCCGATGCGTTTTGGTGAACGGCTCTGGATCGTGCCGAGCTGGTGCGAGCCGCCGAACCCCGACGGGGTCAACATCCTGCTGGATCCCGGTCTGGCTTTTGGCACGGGCACGCATGCCACTACCCGGCTCTGCCTGGAGTGGCTCGACGGACAGGCGCTAAACGGAAAAGAGGTGCTGGATTACGGTTGCGGCTCGGGAATCCTCGCCATCGCCGCTGCCAAACTGGGGGCCAGCCATATCCGGGCAGTGGATATTGATCCGCAGGCCCTTGTCGCCACCGCCGACAATGCGGCCCGAAACCGTAGCGAGGCCCGCATCGAGCCCCTCTTGCCCGAACAGCTACTACCGATACCGGTCGACGTCCTGACAGCCAATATCCTCGCCAAACCCCTAATCGAACTGGCCCCCTCCCTTTCAGCTCTGGTACGACCCGGCGGAGCGATGGTGCTATCGGGCATTCTCCCCGACCAGGCCGACGCCGTCGCCGCCGCCTACCGTCCCGCCTTCGAGATCGGCCCCTCGGCTGAACATGATGGCTGGGTTCGGCTCAGCGGAACGCGAACAGAGATGCCAACAGCTTTGCAGAAATACGCTTAGTATCTCATTCATATCGTCTGCCGAAGGATTGGACTACAATCGGCTCGGCTCCAGTCGTTCAGAACCCGCTAACGCATGTATACCCAGTGCCCAAACTGCCAGACTGTTTTCCGAGTCGGTACACCGCAACTGCGCGCCGCTGCCGGCAAGGTGCGTTGTGGCCGCTGCAGCGAGATATTTGACGCCCTTGCTCACCGCACCGTCAGGGAACCCGAAGGCACCGCTACAGATGAACTGCCTCTCCATACGCCGATCCCCGAACCACTCGCCCCGACATCCGAACGGCACAGCCAGTCAGTAACCCAGCCTCGGGAAACCACTGCGCCGTCAAACAGACCGCCGCCACCTTCCCAGCGTCCCCCCGGGCAAAGCAGACGCGAGCCGAAACCTGGGGCGAAGGTTCAGCCCCGGGTTGCTATTGCTCCCGAAGACCTACCGCGCGAGCCAAAACGCCCGGCAGCTGTTCAGTCTCGCGCAACAGCTCCGCCACCGAACAGACCGCCCTCACCGTCCCAGCGGCCCCCCGGGCAAACCGGACGCGAACCGAAACCTGAGGCGAAGATTCAGCCCCGAGTGACCGCATCACCGGAAACCAAACCCAAGCCAGGACGCCGGGCGGCTGTTCAGCCCCGGGTGACAGCGTCGCCGGAGACCGGGCCGTCCTTCCCCGAAAGAGCTCCCGAGGACACCGGACCCAAGCCAAAAGGCGGGGCAGGGTTTCAGTCCCAGGCAGCAGCGCCATCTGAAGCCAAGCGGGACGTGGCGTATGGAGTTGGCGAACGCCCGGAGAAGAGGTCTCGCCCGCCAACTGCGTTGAGCGATACCGGGACGGTGAAAAAGCCGACGGAAGAGTTCCGGAACACACGCAACGAACCGGGCCTGAATCGGGATTTGTTTAACGAAGAGAGCTTCGAAACCCTGCTTCGCCCGTTCAATGACGAAGTCGAACCACCGACTGCAACCGGTTCGGCAACGTCCAGAAACAGACACAGTGCCTACGAGACCGTTGGAACTCAGGCCAAGGATCCCGGCCCCTCACCACCGGCAGAGGCATCACCGACCCGCTCGAAACAGAACCCAGAGCTTCGGCAGTCTCCGCTTGATAGCACGGCGAAACCCCAATCCGTAGGGCGGGGGAACGAAGAACTCCCGCTACAACTGCAAACCCGCACCAATCGAGGCAGGGGAATCGGGGCCACACTGGTCTGGGGCCTCGGCGTTGTGCTGATGGTTGCCGCTTTGGGCGGACAATACGCCTATTTCAGTCGCGACCGGCTGGCGCTCCAGGCGCAGTGGCGTCCCTATCTGGAGGTGCTGTGCGAGATAGCTGGCTGCGATCTGCCGCCCCGCCGCGAGCTCCGAGCCATTGAACTAATCGACCACGCGGTTCAGTCGCATCCACGACGCGATGGCGCTTTACTGATCAAGGCGACCCTGCTGAATGGGGCCGAATTCCCGCAGCCCTATCCGGATGTGGAGGTCGTCATGATGGATATCGAGCAGCGCCCGGTGGCTTCCCGCCGATTCGTCCCGGCCGAATATCTGGCGGGACGAAGCCCGGACGCTCTGTTTGCGGCAGGACAAGAGACCCACCTGATTCTGGAGGTGGTTGATCCCGGACCACAGGCGGTCAGCTTTGAATTCGATTTCCGCTAACGGCGCTGAAAGAGAGGGGGATGTTCACTCTTCGGTCCATTGAGCCGGCGCCGCTCCCTGCCGGAATTCGGTTCTCCTATGCCCCCTTTCGGGGGAGCCATGTTCAACAGGTTCTGCTGATCTCCAGCTCATCGGAAGTCTTCTTACGAAAGTAAGCGTTCACATCCACCTGCAGACTTTATGTCGGTTGCCGAAGCCGATATCATGTACGGTTCCCGTATCTAAATACCCCGGCAATGCGAATTGGACCGTACCACCTCTCCACGCCTCTGATCCTTGCCCCCATGGCGGGGGTAACGGACCGGCCGTTCCGGCAACTATGCCGTGAGCTGGGTGCCGGTATGGCCGTCTCGGAGATGGTCTCTTCCAACTCGTTGCTTTGGGGCAGCGAAAAGACCCTGCGCCGGGCCGATCACCGGGGCGAAGATGAGCCGCGGTCCGTCCAGATCATGGGTGCGGATCCGCAAATGATGGCGGAGGCCGCCCGCTTCAATGTCGGAAACGGGGCCCAGATCATCGACATCAACATGGGCTGCCCCGCAAAAAAAGTGTGCAATGTCCAGGCGGGTTCGGCCCTGCTTCGCGACGAGACCCTGGTCGGCCGGATTCTCGATGCCGTTGTGGGTGCAGCTGCGGTGCCGGTCACGCTGAAGATCCGCACCGGCTGGGATCGGGAGAGCCGAAACGGGGTGGAGATCGCACGCATCGCCGAGAACGCTGGAATTGAGGCGCTGGCGGTACATGGCCGCACACGTGCCGATGGGTATGGTGGCGAAGCCGAATACGACACCATTGCCGACATCAAAAAGGCGGTGACGATCCCTGTATTTGCCAACGGGGATATCACCACACCCGAGAAGGCCCGTTTGGTACTGGATGCCACCGGGGCCGATGCCGTCATGATCGGGCGGGCCGCTCAGGGTCGCCCCTGGATTTTCCGTGAGGTGGAGCATTTCCTGCGCACCGGCAAACGGCTACCGGAGCCTCCACTGACCGAGGTACGCGACATTCTGTTGGGCCACCTCAACAACCTGTATGCCTTTTATGGGGAGTACGCCGGCGTGCGCATGGCACGCAAACACATCGCCTGGTACAGCAAAGGTCAACGCCACGGCGCGGCGTTCCGACGGGCCGTCAACCGGGAGGATAGCGCCGAACAACAACGACGCATGGTCGAAGAATTTTTTAATCACTTGATCGCTGAGGGAGATATGGCGGCATGAAGGAGAATGGCAACGGGGGAGCCGACATTCCACTCAACGGACATGTACGCGAGGCCCTCGAGCAGTATTTCGACGATTTGGGGGGACACTATCCAGCCAACCTCTATCAGTTGATGCTGAACGAGGTGGAGAAGCCCCTGTTCGAGATGGTGATGCGCTTCGCAAAGGGCAACCAGACCCGCGCGGCGGAAATCCTCGGATTGAACCGCGGCACCCTGCGCAAGAAACTCAAGCTTTACGGGCTTAACGACTAGAAACCACAGGAGCCACAGAGAACACAGAGACAAATGGCTTTGAAAGCTCGCTGCCATCGACATCTCCTTGCGAAGTGCTCTGTGTTCTCTGTGGACTCTGTGGCTGGATCTTTTTGGGGAACTGCAATGAATAAAATTCAGCGCGCGCTGATCAGCGTGTCCGACAAGACCGGTGTGGTGGAATTCGGCCGGCAGCTAAAGAGCCGCAACGTGGAGATCCTCTCGACGGGCGGCACCGCCCGGCTCCTGGCCGAGAACGGCGTGGAGGTGATCGAGGTCTCCGAGTACACCGGCTTCCCGGAAATGATGGACGGTCGCGTCAAGACCCTGCATCCCAGGATCCACGGCGGGATTCTGGGCCGGCGCGGCACCGATGATGCAGTGATGAACCAACACGGCATCGGCGCTATCGACCTCATCGCGGTCAACCTCTACCCGTTCGAACAGACGGTTGCCAAGCCGGACTGCACACTGGAGGATGCCATCGAAAATGTCGACATCGGCGGCCCCACCATGCTGCGCGCCGCGGCCAAGAATCATCGCGATGTCGCCGTCGTGGTGGATGCCGCCGACTACCGGCGCGTGCTGGAGGAGATGGACGCCAACGACGGCACGATTTCCGACGCCTCCCGTTTCGACCTGGCGGTAAAGACCTTCGAGCACACCGCCGGATACGACGGCGCCATCGCCAACTACCTGGGCCGGATTCGCGACGACGGTACGCTGGGGGACTTCCCGCGGACCTTCAACAGCCAGTTCCACAAAGTGCAGGAAATGCGCTACGGGGAAAACCCGCACCAGAAGGCGGCCTTCTTTGTGGAAAAACAGGCCGAAGCCGGCAGCATCAGCACCAGTCGCCAGCTTCAAGGCAAGGCGCTCTCCTACAACAATATTGCCGACACCGACGCGGCCCTGGAGTGTGTCAAACAGTTCGACGGCGCGCCCACCTGCGTCATCGTCAAGCATGCCAATCCCTGCGGCGTCGCGGTGGGAGCCAACCTGCTGGAGGCCTATGAACGTGCCTTCCAGACCGATCCGGAATCGGCGTTTGGCGGCATCATCGCCTTCAATGGAACCCTGGACGGGGAAACCGCCAAGGCGATCGTCGAACAGCAGTTCGTCGAGGTGATCATTGCGCCGGCGGTGAGCTCCGACGCAGCCGAGGCGGTCAGCGCGAAGAAGAACGTGCGGCTGCTCGAGTGCGGCACATGGTCCACCCATCCCGCCGAACGGTTCGACTTCAAGCGTGTCAACGGCGGCCTTCTGGTGCAGGTTGCTGATCAGTTGTTGACCGGCGACCTCAACGTGGTCACCGAACGCGAGCCGACCGAGAAAGAGATGGGGGACCTGCTCTTCACCTGGAAGGTAGCCAAGTTCGTCAAATCCAATGCCATCGTCTACGGCAGGGACGGCATGACCGTCGGGGTTGGCGCCGGTCAGATGAGCCGCGTCAACTCGGCCCGTATCGCCGCCATCAAGGCCGAGCACGCCAACCTGGAAGTGAAAGGTTCGGTGATGGCATCCGACGCCTTCTTCCCGTTCCGCGACGGCCTCGATGCCGCCGGTTCAGCCGGTATCAGCGCGGTGATTCAGCCTGGTGGGTCAATGCGGGATGAAGAGGTGATCGCCGCCGCCAACGAGCACGGTATTGCCATGGTCTTCACCGGCATGCGGCACTTCCGACATTAAGAAAGATACGGGATTCGAGGTCACGAGATCCAGGGGTTGTGCTCACGCCTCATTTCAATAAAGCGCCTCACGCCCTCGTACCTCGTATCTCGACCTCGTCCCCTTCCTTAACAGCGTGAGTTTAATTGATGAAGGTATTAGTAATCGGCGGCGGCGGTCGTGAGCACGCCCTGGCGTGGAAGGCCGCGCAATCGCCGCAGGTGGATCGTGTTTACGTGGCCCCTGGCAATGCCGGTACGGCGCAGGAGCCGAAGCTGGAGAATGTAGCCATCGTCGCGGACGATATACCCGCCCTTTTGGCCTTCGCCACGGATAATGCGGATCTGACCATCGTCGGTCCGGAGGCGCCGCTGGTGCTGGGCATCGTCGATGTGTTTCGCGAAGCCGGGCTACGCTGCTTCGGCCCTACCAGCGCGGCCGCCCGGCTGGAGGGCTCAAAGGCCTTCAGCAAGGATTTTCTGGCCCGTCACGGGATACCCAGCGCCTCCTACCGCACCTTTACCGACTGCGATGCCGCGCTTGACTACCTGCGTGAGCAGGGGGCACCTGTCGTCGTCAAAGCCGACGGGCTGGCTGCCGGCAAGGGGGTCATCGTCGCCCAGAGGCTGGAAGAAGCCGAAGCGGCCGTCCGCGATATGCTCTCGGGCAACGCCTTTGGCGAGGCGGGCCATCGGGTGGTCATCGAGGAGTTTCTGGAGGGCGAAGAGGCGAGCTTTATCGTCATGGTCGACGGGCAGCATGTACTGCCGATGGCAACCAGTCAGGATCACAAGCGCGTGGGCGAAGGAGATACCGGCCCCAATACCGGCGGGATGGGTGCCTATTCCCCGGCCCCGGTGGTTACCGACGCCGTGGACCGTCGCATTATGGCCGAAGTCATCCTGCCGACGGTCAAGGGCATGGCCGACGAGGGTCACCCCTACACCGGTTTTCTCTACGCCGGTTTGATGATCACCCCGGATGGCACCCCCAGGGTCATCGAATATAACTGCCGCTTCGGCGATCCCGAGACCCAGCCGATCATGCTGCGCATGCAGTCCGATCTGATCGCCCATTGCGAAGCCGCCCTCGGGGGCCGTCTGGAGGATGAACATGCCCGCTGGGATGCTCGGGCGTCCCTCGGCGTGGTAATGGCGGCGGGCGGGTATCCCGGCAGCTATCGTAAAGGCGATGTCATCGAAGGGCTCGAGGGCGCGGATGCCGATGACGTAAAGGTTTTCCATGCCGGTACGGCTCAAAAAGATGGTACCGTGGTCACCAGCGGCGGGCGTGTACTGTGCGTCACCGCATTGGGTGAGACGGTAGCGGCCGCCCAGAAGCGAGCCTACCAGGCCGCCGAGGGTATTCACTGGGACGGGGCCTATCTGCGCCGCGACATCGGTTATCGTGCGATAAACCGCGACTAGGAGCCTGTCCGAGAATTGGCTGACCTACCCGGCTCGACGGATTTTGGCGCCGACTCGCCATTTTGACAGGATTTGCCGAGACTTGAGCGCCAGTTTTCCTATAAAATAAGCCGATTCACCGGTTTGACCTTTTTGATGAAACAACAAAATCCGGTCTGGCAATTTTACCTTTTTCCTCAAAAAAATTGGCTCTGAAGGAGTGCACTTATGTCTGAAAAGCATCCTGTCATTGCGGTGACCGGGTCATCCGGTGCCGGCACGACAACGGTCAAGAACGCGTTTGAACATATCTTTTTCCGCGAAAACATCAACCCGGTGGTCGTGGAAGGTGATAGCTATCACCGTTACAACCGTAAGGAAATGAAAGAGGCGATCGCCAAATTCGCTGAAGAGGGCAAAAACCTGTCCCACTTCGGTCCCGAGGCAAATCACTTCGATACCCTTGCCGAAACCTTCAAGTCCTATGGCGATACCGGTGCCTGTCGCCGTCGCTATTATCTGCACAGCGAGGAAGAGGCCGCCGAACACAATCAGCGCCTGGGAATCGACCTCGGCCCGGGTGAATTCACCCCCTGGGAAGAGATCAAGCCCGGTACCGATCTGCTATTCTACGAAGGGCTGCATGGCGGCGCCGCCGACGGTGAGATCGATGTGTCGACATTCACCGATCTGCTGATCGGCGTGGTGCCCATCGTCAACCTGGAGTGGATCCAGAAGATCTTCCGCGATAACGACCAGCGCGGCTACAGTGCCGAGGCGATCGTCGACACCATTCTGCGACGCATGGATGATTACGTCCATTACATCACCCCGCAGTTCTCGCGCACCGATATCAACTTTCAGCGTGTACCGACGGTGGACACCTCCAACCCGTTCATCGCCCGCGACATCCCCACGCCGGATGAAAGCCTGGTGGTCATCCGCTTCCGCGATCCTAAGAAATTCGGCGTGGACTTCCCCTACCTGCTGAGCATGATCAATAACTCGTTCATGTCGCGTCGTAACACTATCGTGGTGCCGGGCGGCAAAATGGGCCTGGCCATGGAGATCATTCTGGCGCCGATCATGCACAGCATCATCGAAAAGAGTCGTTCCTTGCGCAGCATGGCCTGATTATCCGGCACCTGCAGGAAGATTCAAAAGGCCCGCAAAGCGGGCCTTTTTTTTAAACCGGATTGGTTTCCCCCGTCGGAAAAGCTCAAAGTCCGGCATTCCGGAAATAGAATGGTGGAATGAAACTGCTGACCGGGGTCATTGGGGGATACCTCCTACTGGCTAGTGGTCCAGGCCGAGTGGGTGCGGGATGCCACCATCGGACCCCGGCTGGGACCGCATGGCCAGGGCAGCGAAGCGCGCACTGCGCCACCCCACCTGAACCCCGGCGGTGACAGGGGTGGTCGTCTCGCCTCCGGACATGCGGAATCCGCCGCCATGAGGTCTGTGAGTCAGTTCAGGGCCGGCACTGCATACAGGTCGTGTTCGTCGGCAGCGGTGACAGTAACCTCGAGAAAGTCCCCGGGTCCGAGGTCCGCATCGGTATCCACCACCACCATGCCGTCGATCTCCGGAGCGTCTCCTTTGGAACGGGCGTAGACATACTCCTCGTCCGCCCCCTCCACCAGCACCGTCAGGCGTCGACCCACCTTGTCCTGAAGCCGGTCGGCGCTGATCGCCACCTGTAGATCCATGAATCGCTCCAGCCGCTCCTCTTTGAGCTCCTCGGGGACCGCCCCGGGGAGGGCATTGGCGGCTGCGCCCTCCACGGGCGAATAGGCGAAAGCCCCCACTCGGTCGAGGCGCGCCTCGTGCAGGAACTCCAGCAGCCGTTCGAAATCGCTATCCGTTTCGCCGGGGAAACCGACGATAAAAGTACTCCTCAGAGTCAGGTCCGGCACCGCGGCCCGCCAGCCCTCGATGCGTCGCAGCAAGCCATCCACATCGCCGGGCCGGCGCATGGCCTTCAACAGCGACGGGCTCGCGTGTTGAAAAGGGACATCCAGGTAAGGAAGGATCAGTCCATCCGCCATCAACGGCAACAGTTCGTCCAGGTGCGGGTAAGGGTAGAGGTAGTGCAGGCGGACCCAGACGCCCAGCGATCCCAATCCCCGCGCCAAATCGGTGATGCGGCTTTTCACCGGACGTCCCTGCCAGAAGCCGGTCCGGTATTTCACATCGACTCCGTAGGCGCCGGTATCCTGAGAAACCACCAGCAGCTCCCGAACCCCCGCTTCCACCAGGCGCTCGGCCTCATCCAGGACCTCTCCCACCGGGCGGCTGGCCAGCCGCCCTCGCATACTCGGGATGATGCAGAAGCTACAGCTCTGATTACAGCCTTCGGCGATCTTGATGTATGCGTAGTGGCGCGGGGTCAACTTCAGCCCGCCGGGTGGCACAAGATCGCCAAAGGGATCGTGCTGTGGCGGGAGATGGGCATGGACCGCTTCCATTACCTCATCGAGAGAGTCGGGTCCGGTCACCGCCAGTACCCGGGGGTAGGCGACCCGCACCGTATCATCCCGAGCGCCCAGGCACCCGGTGACGATCACCTTCCCATTCTCCGCCAAGGCGTCGCCGATGGCCTCCAGCGACTCCTCGACCGCGGCATCGATGAAACCGCAGGTGTTGACCACCACTAGATCGGCAGCGTCATAGCTGGAGCTGAGCTGGTAGCCCTCGGCTCGCAACTGGGTGAGGATCCGCTCGGAATCCACTGTGGCCTTGGGACAGCCGAGGCTGACAAAGCCTACCTTGGGTATGGTCTTGGACATGCTATGCTGGCTACACTATTTTGGGTTAGAAAAGGACATGCGCTCTGGTGCATCGGGTTATCACCCGGAAGCCTGAGATACCGTTTTTTGAACCGGGGGAACCCAGTTGGTTTCAAGTCCGGGATAGCCGGGCTACCCTTCGGAACGTCCCCCCCTGTGTTCTCTGTGCTCCTGAACCAAACACACCAAGCAACTGCGGTGCCCCGACGCCGCTTCCAAAAGGAAACCACTATGGAGTACCGCCGTCTGGGACGTACCGACATCAAAGTTTCGGTTATCTGCCTGGGGAGCATGACCTGGGGCGAACAGAACAGCGAGGCCGAAGGCCACGAGCAGCTCGATTATGCCCTCGATCACGGGGTCAATTTCGTCGATACCGCCGAATTGTACGCGATTCCGCCGCGCGCCGAGACCTACGGACGAACCGAAAAGATCATCGGCAACTGGCTTGAGCAAACGGGCCGCCGCGAAGAGATTATCCTCGCCAGCAAGGCGGTGGGCCGCGGCGGCGAATGGATCAGCCACATCCGGGGCGGACAGACCCGACTCGACCGGCACAATATCGTCAAGGCCCTGGACAGCAGCCTGAAACGGCTCAAGACCGACTATCTCGATCTCTATCAGCTGCACTGGCCCGACCGGCACACCAATTTTTTCGGCAAGCGCGGCTATGAGCATGATCCCGACGATGTCCCGGTGCCCATTGTCGAGACCCTCTCCATTCTGGACGATCAGGTCAAGGCGGGGAAAATCCGCCAAATCGGCGTCTCCAACGAAACACCCTGGGGGACGATGAAGTTCATCCAGCTCACCGAAGCCTTGGGACTACCGCGTGTGGTTACGGTCCAGAACCCCTACAGCCTCCTCAACCGTACCTTCGAGGTGGGCCTGGCCGAAGTCGCCCACCGGGAGCAGACCGGACTCATGGCCTATTCGCCACTGGGATTCGGTGTGCTTTCCGGAAAATACCTGGAGGGACAGCCCGAGGGGGCGCGACTCACACGTTGGCCCGACTACGACCGCTATAGTAATCCCCAGGCGCTCGCCGCCACCCGGGAATATGTTGCGCTGGCCCGTGAACACGGCCTTGATCCGGCCCAGATGGCCCTGGCGTTCGTCAACAGTCGCCCCTTTCTCACCAGCAACATTATCGGCGCCACGACCATGGCCCAGTTGCAAAGCAATATAGCCAGCGCCGGCCTTAGTCTGGCACCGGAAGTCATGGAGGGGATCGAAGCCATTCACACCCGACATCCCAATCCGAGCCCCTAATGAAGGAGGGAACGATGAAACCGCAGTTGATCAGCTTTAAACTCTGTCCGTTCGTCCAGCGTTCGGTAATCCTTCTCAAGGAGAAGGGCGTCGATTATGACATCACGTATATCGACCTCAATAGTCCGCCCGGCTGGTTCAAGGAGATTTCGCCGCTGGGGAAGGTACCGGTGCTGCGCGTTGGCGAGCAGTCGATATTCGAGTCAACGGTCATCATGGAATACCTCGACGAGGTCAATCCACCCTCTCTGCACCCGTCCGATCCTCTTCGCAAGGCGCTGAACAGAGCCTGGATGGAATTTGGTTCGGAACTCTTCATGGGCCAGTTCCAGATGATAAGGGCCCCGGATGCAGAGAGCTTCGAGCAGAAGTTGAAGGCATTAAAGGACAATCTGGCCAAACTCGAAACGCATATCGCCGGACCGTTCTTCAATGGCGACCACTTCAACCTGATCGATGCCGCCTATGCACCCCTTTTCATGCGGGCCCAACTGCTCGAAACCTGGCACCCGCTGCGACTGCTGAAAGGACTTCCCAAGGTAGAGGCCTGGTCGCAGCGTCTGCTCGACCGTGACACGGTGAAGGAATCCGTAATCGATAACTTTTCCGAGCTGTTCCGATTGCATATCGCCAACAGTGAAGGCTATGGGGCGGAGTTATTCGACGAGGACTGAGCAGCAAGCCGCCTATACAGGCGGCAAGGATGGTATTTCGCGAGGACAGGGAAGTCATCCAATCCGAAAGGTATTACTCTACGCGCCCGTCATGCCGAACCAGAAGGGCAACGTGATCAGGCTCAATGCCGTGCTCAGCGTCACCGCCATGGCGTAGAGTCCCACGTCCAGACGATAACGATCACAAAGAACGATGCCCAACACCATGCTCGGCATTGCCGCCTCCAGCACAATACCGGCCCGAAGACCCTCTTCCATCAAAAGCATGCCGCTTGCCCACCAGATCACCGCCGGCGTCAGCAGCAGCTGAATAAACAGGACCGGCCAGAGCTGGCCCAGCATGCGCGTGCCGCTCCCCATCCAGCGCAGGCCCAGTCCGATGGAAAACAGCATCAGAGGCACGACAGCACTGCCTAGTCGCTCCAGTAGCCCGTCGAGCAATTCGGGAAGGGGCACACCCCCGAGGTTTAACAGTACACCGGCCAGTGCCCCCCACAGCGGCGGCACACGCACCAGCATCCGCAGCGGATGGATGGGCTCGGCCGCATCCCCGTAACGTGCCGCCACCAGCACACCGGCACTCAATAGAACGGGTGTACAGGCGAACAGGTCATACTGAATGGCGACACTGCGCGCCCAGGGCCCCAAGGTCGCCTCCAGCACCGGAAGGCCCATATAGGTGGCATTGGGAAAAGTTGCAGCGAGCAGCAGCGCACCCACTTGGCGACGCGAAAGGGAACCGAACCGGTACCAGAGCCAGGCGCTCCCGAATCCGACCGCCAGACCGGCGAACGCCAGACCCGCCACGGTGACTGCCTCCGAACCCAGCGGCGCCTTCCACAGGACCACTAGTGCCAGCGCCGGCAGCAACAGGACATAGGCCAGTGTGGTCAGGCTGTGCCGCAGGGTGTCCCCCTCCAGACCACCGGGTGACCACAAGCGCCAGAGCACACCGAGCAGGATCAAAGCGCCCGCCTGGATGACGGCATCGATCATGAGTCGGACAGGCTGTCAGCCGACATGCACGACAATCCGACGCCGCTGGGGATGATGTCGATGCTCCCAAAGGTAAACTCCCTGCCAGGTCCCGAGCGCCAGACGGCCATCGATGACCGGGATGCCGACGCTCGTCGCGGTCAAGGCCGATTTGATGTGGGAAGGCATGTCGTCCGGCCCCTCCAGGGTATGGCTGAAAAGCGAATCATCTTCAGCGACGAGTCGATTCAGCCAGTTTTCCAGGTCCCGACGTGCCGAAGGGTCGGCGTTTTCCTGGATGATGAGACTGGCGGACGTATGCTGCACGAATAGTGTGCAAAGCCCTTCTTCCACCCCTGATTCACTGACCACCGCTGCCACTTTGTCGGTGAAGAGGTGCAAACCCTGGCCGGGCGCTTCGATTTCCAGCGTTGTGTTCACACTTGTCCTCCGCGATTTCAACGGCTCGCATATTGCCGGGCCGCACTGGCGACTCAGGTGCGCTTCCGAAGGCGAGCGGCGCGTGCCCGTGCATGCATCAGCCCCCGGACAAAGGCGCTTTACCTGCATGCCCCTTCTGCGAAACGGCGCCTTCTGACCTGTGCCGGGGCACAGAGATCGCGGTACATTAACGCGATTCTTCCACCAATTGCACTCGCTTTACGTCCGGAACAGGGTAAACGCATACTCACAAACTTCGTGCTTGGCGATCAGGTCGTCGGCAGCACGACTGCATGGACGCACGGGGTAGAACAACGCAGGAGCCGTTGTCGGGGGATGCTCCGTCGAGCCTACAGGGATGCATTCACGGCTGCCTGTGCATACCCCCGTTTTAAATCTTTCAGCGATTTACCATGGAGATTCGTGGTGACTCCTCGGTAAAACCCTGTTTTTTCCTTGTCATTTCCATTATTCGTATTCAAAATCAGGCCAGAAACGACTCATCGGAGTTGTTCTCGATTCATCATGACGGAGAAAAAATGATGGCAGTGAAGAAGACTTCCGCGAAGAAAAAAGCCGCCCCGAAGGCGAGTCCCAAGAAAGCAACCGTCAAAAAAAGCACCGCAGCGCCTAACGCAAAGGCGATCCCCACCAAGCAGACGAAGACCCAGATCATCAATTCAATCGCTGAAGATACGGGCCTGACCAAAAAGGATGTCGCTGCAGTCTTCGGTTCCCTCTCCAACCTGATCGAGGGGCACATGAAAAAGCGCGGCTCCGGAGAGTTCACCATTCCCGATAGCGGCGTGAAGATCCGCCGCGTCAAAAAGCCGGCCACCAAATCCCGCAAAATGGTCTCACCCTTCACCGGCGAAGAGATCACCGTCAAGGCCAAACCGGCTCGCAACGTCATCAAAGTCGCCCCACTGAAGGCACTCAAGGACGCGGTTACCAAATAGGTCAGCTGCGTTTCTGCAAAAGGCCGGGGTTCCGGCCTTTTGCTTTTTCGCCCCACCACGCCCGCCGACCACAAGTCGCACCTCCCCTTCCGGCATTACTATTCCTCTATATCTTAATATTCAAAACATTAATGAACGCAATAAATATAAGTGTTTGCAAAAACATAGGGAGTGATTTATTCATTAAAGGTCCCTGACACCTCAAATCGATGGAAGGAGTCGCCCATGACCAGCAATTATCGCCCGCTTCCCTATAGCAGCCTCGATTCCGACACCGGTTACCATCGTCCGGCACAGCGCCTGCCTGAGCGGGTACGCAGGGAGAGTGCAGCTTTCGATGTGATGACGGACCTGACCAAGGTCGCCGCCATGACCATCAGCCCATGCGCCACACTGGAAGCTGCCGAGGAACGCATGATCGCCAGTAACGTACACCTGCTCATGGTGACCGACCAATACAACTGTATTCTCGGCATCATCACCTCCACCGATCTGAAGGGTGAGCGTCCCATGCAATACCTGAAGCAGGTGGGCGGAAAACGCAACGATATTTTCGTCCGGGATATCATGACCGCGCGCGACAGAATCGAAGTACTCTATATGGAGGATGTCAGTACCGCCCGGGTCGGCGATGTCGTCGAGACCCTGAAACGAGTAGGTCGTCAACACGCCTTGGTGGTCGATCGGGATGCCGAGGGAAGACAGAACGTCCGTGGCATTTTCTCCACCAAGCAGATTGGAAAGCAGTTGGGCGTAGCGATCGAGACCACCGAAATTGCCAAAACATTTGCCGAGCTGGAGGCCGCCTTGGCCTAATTGGCCTCCAGTTGGGCTTAAGGGAATCGGCGGCGAAGATGGTGGGAGCGCAGCGCACGCCGACATGGATGGCGGTGATAGACCATGCATGGAGCCTATTGTCGCGTAGCATGCGCCCGAATGGATTGCTCCCGATTCCGACAGGCGGCCAGCTTGAATTTCCGTGCAAACACGGTTATATCTTTAAAGTTAGCCGATAAAAAGAAAGGACAAGGGGGAAACGATGAAGCGAGTACTCGGTACAGCTCTGCTCTGCTGTCTGCCACTCGGCGCCGCCATGGGCCAAGACAATACCGGGCCACTGGTGGGTGAGAGCAAGGCCATTGTCAAACAATTCATGGGCAGCCTGAAAGGCGAACTGGAATCCGCCATGAAGTCCGGTGGACCGATCAATGCAATCGATGTCTGCAATCGGGTGGCTCCCGCGATTGCAGAGCAGCAGTCAGCCGACAGCGGCTGGGATGTCGCTCGCACCAGTCTCAAGTTGCGTAATCCCGATAACGCCCCCGATGACTGGGAGAAGGGCGTATTAGAGAAGTTCGAGGCACAAAAGGCGGCTGGTGAGCCGGTCAAGCCGATGGCCTATTATGAAACCGTCGAAGAGGACGGCCAGAAGGTCTTTCGCTTCATGAAGGCGATCCCGACCGGCGAGGTCTGCCTTAAATGCCACGGCTCCGATCTCTCGCCTGAGGTCGCAGCCAAGCTCGACGAGCTCTATCCGGCCGATGAGGCCCAAGGCTTCCGGATCGGAGATATCCGCGGGGCCTTTACCCTGAAGAAGCCGTTATAAACCCCTCCACCGGCACCACCATAAAGGGGGGCTTCTGCCCCCCTTTATGCGACGTGCTCCGTTTGTCGGCTCACGCCTCGAACATCATCGCATAAGGCCGCTCCATCTCCATCTGAAGCTCACCGACACTAAAGGCCCGTGACTTCCTGGTTATTTCGTGCTGTTCAAACCAGACTGTCACGGTCGGCACTGCAAAGACGCCGTGTTGGGCCGCGAGTTCTGGACTGGCTTCGCAATCCACTTCAGCCAGCATCAGTTCCGGGAATTCCTCCTCTACCATCGCCCGAACACGTGGTTTCAGAGCATTGCAGACGCCGCAACCGGGGCTGGAGAAGTAGATTAGAACGGCGGGATTTGCCTCAATGAAGGCGTCGAACTGTTGGGAAGAGGTGAGGAAGTGCATGGGCGGCTTGCGATCCGAGTGTCGCTCCGATTATAAAAGGCGCCGCCCCGGAGTCAATTCATGAGGCGGCGCTCATACTATCGAGGCGCGAAGGTCAGGCAGTCGATGTTGTCTCCGGCGAAACCCACCTTAATGTTCGCGGCCTGGCATTCGAAATCGTCATTGTATTGGCAGCCGTTGATTTTGCAGGCCCCAACGCCGGCGATCTCCGAGGCCCTTTTCACATGGCCGCCGACCTTGAAGTAGGTGTCACAACCCGGTTTTACTCCGTCACCGATGGTAATGGCACGTGCATGGCACGCCTGCTCAAGGTTATAGACACATTCGGAAACCTGGCACTCCGACACGTTTGGCATTTCGACCGTAATCTTCATGATCTCATCTCCTTGTAATGGTGATTCCCGTAACAACCGAAAGCTTAGCAGCCTGTCCGACTTAAGCGATGGTATCCGGGCAAGGCCGAATCGAGTCGAATCGGTTACCTAATCCGTGTCTCCCTTCGCTTTTCTAGCGCGCCGTCTGGGCATAGGTGAGACACCCGATGAAGTGAAAGTCATCGACCCAGCCAACATAGATCCGTTCCGCAGCACATTCATAATCGTCGTTGTAGCGGCATTCGTAGCTCTTGCAAGCACCGA
This sequence comes from Thiohalomonas denitrificans, assembly GCF_016841685.1. Taxonomy (GTDB): domain Bacteria; phylum Pseudomonadota; class Gammaproteobacteria; order Thiohalomonadales; family Thiohalomonadaceae; genus Thiohalomonas; species Thiohalomonas denitrificans_A. The sequence goes on along the minus strand of NZ_JAENYR010000058.1, from coordinate 1,211 downwards.
CGCCGGCAGTCTGCGGCCGAGGCGGGACCCTGTCATTGGCCGTATGAAAAGTATCGCATTCCGGTAAATCGCCGCTGCCGATGGTAATGGCTCCGGCATAGCAGCGGGCGCTTCGGTTATAGACACACTCGGGGACGGAGCAGCGCGCGACGTCGCTGGTCTCGATGCACTTTTCCATGACCAACCATTCGTTGAATTTACGTTTGAGCGTAGTTCCCCCTCTTCAACGAACCAAGTTTTTTGGTAAAAACCTCTACCCGCCCAGGGCAACCGCAAACTTGAAGCGAGCGGTGTAAGTCCTTGATCCGGTCGTTGGCAGCACAACTGCATGGATGCAGGAGGTAGAACAATGCATGCCGCCATGCAAGGCGGTGGTAGAGAATGCATGGGCTTATTGTCGAGGGATGCTGCCGTCGAGCGTACACGGATGAAAGATGATTACTCCTGCATAATCTTCACTTCCTACATCCCTTTAGGTCATATTCACAGCGTACCTGCTATCAAGGACTTGGTTCGCTCGGCAGCACCAAAAATGGGAGTATGCGTTTACCCTGTCTACCGTCTATTTCAGTTTACATGCAGCGATTTTGACCCGTGGCAAACAGCGGCCGATAATGATGGCAAATTCACTGTTTACGCTACTGTAGACTCGACAGAAGACGATTTGCTTTGGAACTCGACTATGAAGAGCGTCGCCGCCTGGCGACCATCGTGATGGCCATCCTCGACGAGTGGAAACTGGATGGTGAGCAGCAGCTTGCCGTCCTTGGGATGCCCGGCGGTACCCGGCCGCGACACCTCAATCAATACCGCCAGGGTACGACACCATTCCCCCAGGAAGCTGAACTCATCGATCGCGCCCGTCACATCATCGGTATTCAGGAAGCGCTTCACCTGATCTTTTCGCGCAACCCGCTTATGCCGAGTTTCTGGCTGTCCAACCCGAACAACCGCCAATTCGGGCAGGCTCCGGTGAGTATCATGTTGGAAGACGGGCTCCCCGGGATGGAGCAGGTCTGGGGCCACCTGGACTGTACCCGGAACCGGGTCTGAACAGGCCCTTCCAGTGCTCCTGAAGAACTTGCCCCCACTGTCATTACGAGCCTGAGCGACGAAGTAATCTCTACTCCCAACCGCGAGATTGCCGTGTCGCCAAGGCTCCTCCTGATGAACTTCCCCCGCTGTCATTACGAGGAGCCCCGGCGACGAAG
>NZ_JAENYR010000057.1 GCF_016841685.1 Thiohalomonas denitrificans | reverse complement strand
GCTTCGCTCTACCGACTGCGTCCATGCAGTCGTATTCGCCTCGAAAGATCGAAAAATCTGTCTCACACCGGCTTTCCCCCGCTTCGTAATAGCGAGTAGGTCGACCTCAGGGCGACACCAGTGAAGTGGAATCCGTATGAGCGGATTTGGAGGATGCTCGGGAAGCAGGACGCCTGCGGAGCAGCGTCTTCGTGAGAAGAAGTTCGCCCAAAGTGACGCGCCGCCCGTAGGGACGGCGCATCCCGTCGGTAGAGAGGTCTTTACTGCATCGATGAGTCGGGAGACTCGCCCATGCCCCCTTCTTCGGGCTGCTGCTGAATATCGCCAGGCTGCTGAGCTTCGTCAGGCGGCTGTTGAGCCTCGTCCCGTTCCAGTTTGGTCGGGGGCAGCTCTTCGAACGCCGAGAACTCGGTGCTCAGCTGATCCTTCGATACATCGATGGAGGCTGTCTGCTGCTGGTCATCGATCTGCAGCTGATCCCAGGGGATCACATAGTTCTGACCTCCACCACCAAGCAAACCGCCCTCTTCGCTGACAACGACATGGGATACGTTACCCTCGGAGTCGATCAGCACATCATCAATCTTGCCGATGGTTTCGCCCTGCATGTCGTTGACGTCAAGGTCCTGCAGGCTGCTGGACTTATAGGAATTGGCGAAATCCGCTTCGGCCTGCGGCTGCATAGACGAGTCCTGCTGCACAGTCGGTTCCTGCTGCTGCATGGCAGGATCCTCGTACTCCTGCTGGGCATAGACGGGTGCACCCATTACCAAGGTAAGGGCACTTGCGGAAAGAATGTGGGTAATAAATTTGTATCGCATGGTAAACCTCCATGTTTCCATTGCTTCAGGAATCACCCCGGTGGGTGTCACCCAATGTTTAGGTCAAATACGGGGAGAGTCAACCCACCGTCCCCGGGATGGGCCGACCCTCCTTCAACGCAGGTCGGGCCAGCCCGAGGAGCGGCTCTTGCGGCGCATCAGCGGCAGTACCAGCCCCAGGAAAATGCCGGCACCCAGAACGCCGGCGCCGATCACGAACCACTCCCGTTGCGAGTTGTTGCGCAGGTCTTGGTTGGCCCGTTCCACCTTGGCAAGGTCCAATTCAAGGCTATCAATGCGATTTTTCATTGCCTGGTTCTTTTCGCGCAACTGCAGTGGCTCGGCAGCAATTTCCTTCAGTTCGGCAGCCTCTTTTTCCAAAGAGGTCTTTGCGGTCTCCGTGCCGCGGAGCTTGTCTCTGAGCCTATTCCGTTCCTCCTGCAAGGCGTTCGCCTTTTCGCGTAACGAACGGGTCTCACCCTCCAGGCGGGCCAGCTTCTTTTCTGCTGCTGCGAGGCGCATCCTGGAGATGGGCTCGGCAGCCAAGTATCGGCTCCGTACCCAGCCCTCAAGGTCACGATTCGTCCGCACACGAACAAAGTCGCCATCCTGTTCCAGGACCTGAAGCTGTTCGCCGGAACGGAGCGTTTGCAGGATCTTGTAGCTATTACCCTGCCCTGCGCGCAGGGTGATGGTGAGCTCATCACTCACATAGCGGGTCTCGGCGAAACTGGAACCCGCCGCTAACAGTAAAAGCGCAGTCAACACGAAGTAGCGCATGAAAATTCAATTCCGGCTTGGACTCGGCGGAACATTGTCTGCGACTCTGGAATTTCGGGCTGTGGGAGCTTTCACAAAACAGACTGAAGATTGGCGCCTTCAGCTCGAATTCTCCCGACCCGAACTCACAGGGCAACCTTGCTGTGCCCCATTTTTCGCAAATCCGGACGTCGGCACTCCTAAAAGGGGATTCGAACCTGCTGAGATCGGTTGGTGATGTCGCATCCGCTGCGGAAAAGTCGATATTTGCAGACTGTGTCACAAATAGAGTTACTCACTTTCCCTAACCTGAAATCGCGGACAGATAGGGCATGAGCATGAGCTATAAGCGATATCAGGTTGTTTTTACCGGGAAGCTGGCATCCGATAAGGATATCGCCACCGTGACGAGTAACCTGATTCTGGATATCGGTTTATCTGGAGACAAGGTGGAGCTGCTGCTGAAAGGCTCGCGAAAGGTGCTGAAGCGGTTTAGTGTGGTCGCCGAGGCGCAGCGACTTACGGAACGGCTGGAGCATGCGGGGATTCTTTGCGTCATCGAAGACCAGGGACCCAATCAAGGCTCCCATCAAAGTGCGGGCGAAAGCTCTTTGATTACCCTCTTTCACCGCTTGAAGCCGGTAAAAAAAAACGTCGGATAGCGGCTACCAGCCCGGAAGCCTCCTAGCCCGCCCTGTCTGTTTCGACCGATTATCACCCGGATAGGTTAAGTGAACGCCGTTTTCTGCATGTACAGCGCGGGATAACCGGTACCCCTAAGAAGGTACTTTTCAGGAAATTGGGACACATAGACAACTACACCACCAGACGTCTACGCTCGTCTAAAATTACATTTCGTGCCAGGGGGCGTCTATCTTTGGGATAAGCCTTCAATGCCCTGGATAGTAGCCAGACTGAGAGCAGTATCAGAGTGATCTGTACGTCACATGACCAGAGGAGAGTGTAATGAAATCAAGGACGATGATGGCAACATTGGCTGCGCTGATGTCGCTCGGTCTTTATGGCTGTGCCGAAGAAGGTGGTGAGTTCGGTGAACAACCGGGTCAGCAGGATACGTTCGAGCAGCAACCGCCAGAACAGGAGCAAGGTACTCAACAGCAACCCGGCGACATGCAGCAGGAAGAGGGCGGCATGCAGCAGTAGGCCGCTCTCCGGAGTGGCCCTTCGGGGCCACTCTGGTTCCAAAACCCATTCCTGCCCTGTACCTGTCGGAGCGATAGCTGCACCGACTGGTTCCCCTGTTTTCCCCGCTGCTGTCGTTTAGAATCCCGATTCCTGGCAATAGGCTTTGCGAGCGATGTTCGCCTGGCCTGATTATGGTTCCGTAGTTGCGGAACAGTCCATCCCAACCCAGAGGCGCTTCGCGATGAGTCGACTGCGACTTATATTGGCACTCGGTCTATGCCTCACTACCGGTATGGCGCTCGCCGCCCAACCGGCGGACATGCCGGAAGATGTCCACAGCGTGGCTGCCGAGGCCATGAAACGGGGGGATTACGCCATGGCCTATTGCCAATGGCATCCCCTGGCCGAAGAAAACGATGCAGAGGCACAATTTGCGCTGGGCTGGATGTTTCACCACGGTTACGGCCTGGCCATTGACGATCGGGAGGCCGTCGCCTGGTGGCAGCGGGCGGTCGAGCAGGGGCACCTGGAGGCGATGTTCTCGCTCGGGACTCTCTACACCATCGGCAGTGACAGTGTTGACCGGGATTTCGCCGCCGCCATGCGTCTTTGGAGCGGGGCGGCCAACCAGGGCCACCAAGATGCGCGACTCGCTCTGCGGCAACTGGCCGGGCGCGGAAACCCTGAAGTCGAGCAGGCGGCCAAGGAACTGCTCGCCGAGCAGCCGCAGGTGTTCGGCCTTTCTACAGAGGTCATCGCAAGGCGCGCCAACATACGCGGTGGACCGGGAACCGATCATCGGGTGATCGACGTAATGGACCGCGGCAAACGTCTGGTGGAGTTTATCCGGCGTGGAGATTGGGTGAAGATCGGCATCGGCGGAGAATCGCCCCAAGTGGGTTGGATTTATGGAAAACTTGTTGCTGAACCGGAGCCGATAGCGGAAAAATAGCCGAGTCGCTTGCCGGAGGGCACACAACCCTTCGGGCTCGGACCGTTTTGCCCGCTGGACTGATTGTTCGCCCCGTCCATGGGGCTCACCTCTTCCGGGGCCGCCTTCGGCGGTCCGAATTCGTTCTTCCTTCCTGATGAATGCGTGCAGTTCGCTCCTGTAGAACAAACAACCACAGGTCATTCGCTGCGCTTTGCCAGCGAACAACATGGCCGTGAGCGAAACCGGTTGGATTATTGGAAGTGCCCTTAACGTACGGTAGTACTACCTATCTGCGCGCTGGCCACGATCGGCGCTTCAGGTTTGGGGCGCATCAACTGGCGAATTCGCGCTACATAGGCCCTGGTTTCGGCAGGCACCTGGTGCTCGATCTCCTCCCAGGTTCGTACCTTACCGACCCGTTGTAGCCCCTGGCGTACCCGGTGGAAGCCCGCATTGTAGCTCGCCAGCATCAGCAGGAAGCGATCACGCCCCTGGAATTCGTCATTCCATTTCCGGTAGAGCATGCTGTTGTAATAAAGGCCGGCCGCGACATTCCACCAGGGTGAATAGATCTCCCCCAGTTCCGTTTGTCCGGTGCGAATCTCCTTGTACGTGCTGGGCATGATTTGCATCAAACCCTTGGCACCGACCGGACTTATGGCCTTTTCGTTCAAATAGGATTCGGCCACCGCTTGGGCCTTGAACCAGCGCCAGTCGACGAAGGGACCGAAGAAACGACGGGCATAGTGGCGGAACAGGTGGTCATACTCGTCGCTGTAGGCATCTACGGCCAGGGGTGGAGCCGGCTGCGGGGATTCTGCCTGAACGGCTCCCGTCGACAGGAAGAGGGTCCCTAGCAAGCAGAATGCCCCGAGGGATATCCTTGAAAGCGAACTGATGCGGATGCCGTAGGCGGCGTAATCTGTTTGCATAGCAACCATCCTTGGAATCTCTACCGTCCAATAGGAAACAGTGATGATCAGCATAGCCGTTAATTCGGCAAGTTCATCCTTTTCGCTAACAACTTTCTAGCAGCTTGTCGGGCTCAGGCCCGAGCTACTGGTCATGGCGGATATTGACCGGATTCGTTGGTCCTTGCCGTCAGTTAACCCAAGGCTGTTCGCTTCGAATGAGTCACTGTTGCGCTGAATACGTGTTGCTCTAACGTGACGTGAAAGACCTCTCAGAACCCCTGACGCATCCCGCGCAAAATGACCCCATCCATACCGTATCGGTGCTTCGACACCGAACGCACGGACCCATTGAAGATCGGGTTAACACTTTTTATCAGGGGCAGATGTGATGATTTCTCCGAGGACTTGGTTTCGAATGGCTGCGCTTCTGTCAGCGGGGCTGCTGGTGGGGACGCTGCAGGCGGCCCCTCCGACCAGCAACACCAACTGGTGGGACAGACATGGCGACGACGCAACGGTAGAGGAAAACAGTGCACCGGTGATCCAAGGGGCACCTGCAACCGAAATAGAAGTTGGTGGCACCTATTTATTCATGCCGACCGTAACGGATACCGATGGTGACAGGATCAAATTCTCTATCGCCAATCGGCCGACCTGGGCCGGCTTCGATCGCAAGACCGGAGAGCTGAGCGGGACCCCTGTGGCAGGCGACGTGGGTACCACGGCGGATATCATCATCCAGGTCAGCGACGGCACCGACACAGCGAGCCTGGCACCTTTCGACCTGACCGTCCGCACGTCGACCGGCGGCACCGATGACGGCTCCGTTACTGAATCCGAGCCGGTCAACAGCGCCCCGGAAATCAGTGGCACGCCATCCACTGAAGTGACCGAGAACAGCGAATACCGGTTTATCCCTACGGCGTCCGACCCGGATGGGGACGCCCTCTCCTTCAGCATTGCAAATCGCCCGGCCTGGGCGCGGTTCGATGGTGCAACCGGGAGCTTGAGCGGAACGCCGGGCTCTACCGATGTGGGGACAACCAGCGGGATTGTGATCAGTGTGACGGATGGAGCATTGGTGACGGCACTGGATGCCTTTGATCTCACCGTTAACGACAGCAGCATAGCCAATGGTAGCGCGGCCATCAGCTGGACACCCCCGACCACCCGTACGGACGGCAGCGTACTGACGGATCTGGCAGGATATCGACTCCGCTATGGTCAGAACTCCGGCGACTACTCTGAAATGGTGGAGTTCGGTGCAGGGATCACCTCCTATGTCATCGAGCAACTGAACCAGGGGCGGTGGTATTTCACCATGACCGCCCTGGATGGTAATGGCCTGGAGAGCGAGTTCTCGGAAGAGGGCCAAAAGAGGATCGAGTAGTGCGGGCGGCCTAAAGAAATTGCCGGTCTGAGCACGCACTCACACCTGGTGCGGGGCGGCCGGTGAAGTCCCGGGCATGTGTGGACGGGCAGTCGGAGTCTTGCAGCGGAATTGCCTAGCGGGGTATAAGGGACAGCACCTTTTCCGGACCAGGGACTGTCCCATGCACCACCACCGGCCGCATTTCCGCCTTTTATCGGAGTCAACCGCAATCCGTTCGGTAGGCGCCGTCTGGGTTTGCGCCCCACTCTTGGCGGCGCTGTTCCTGCTCGCCGGATGGCTGAGCTTTGTTGCCTTTTTCGACTATCCCTCGCCGGTGGTTCGTGGACCGGTGCTGTTCGAAGACGCCTCTGGCAACTTGACACCGGATCAGGCGAAACGGCAGGCGAATGCGCTGTTGGCTCACGGGAGACCGGTTTCCCTCGGTGCCCCCGCTGAAATCTACTGGTGGGTGGCCGAGGTGGAAAACCGGGGGGCTCTCGGGCGGTGGGTTGTGCACCTGGGCAACACCGCTATCGAAAAAGCGGAACTGACGCTGTTCGCCGGAGACGAGCCGGTACACCGCGGGAGCGTCGATTTGCTGGAATCGGCAAAGGATCCGGATTTCATTATCGGCCAGCTCCTACCCATCGATTTACCGGCGGAAGGCAGGCGCACAGTGGTGCTGCGCCTGGAGGCGCCGGTGCCGCATCGTGGGCTGGTCTTCATCAAACCCTACGACATCGCTCAAGCCGAAGGCCGCTTTCATGGGGTGGCCATCTGGGCAGCTGCTGGCGCGATTGCCGCGCTGATCTTCTACAATCTTTTCCTTGGTATCAGTCTGAGGATGCCGGTTTACCTGTTTTATGTGGGGCACGCGGGTGGCCATTTGCTCTACCTGCTGACGGCTATGGGGTCTATTGGTGCGGCATTGCCCGTCCTGGATCGCTATACAACCCTCAATATCCCGGGAATCCTCGTGGGCGTCCTGTGCGGGGCGTTGTTCATTTACCGTTTCCTGGACCTGCCGACGACTGCACCGAGGCTGGCGCTGGTCTACCGCCTTTTCATCGGGCTCATTCTGGGCGGTCTGCCGCTGGCCCTTTTCCTTGAACCTCATCTGTTCTTCACACTGGTCCGCGGCAGCCATCTGGTGTTGGCGGTACTGGTGATTTCGGCCGGAGTCACCGCGATTGCCAGGGGAAAGCCTGAAGCCCGTTATCTTTTGGTCGGATGGGGAGTCATGGTTGCCATGACCAGCCGGGGTATGCTCGGCGTCCTCGGGATCCTGGAACTGACCCTTGGCGCCGGGATCTGGGCGTTCTGGGCGGTGCTGTTCGAGATGTTCGTCATGTCCCTGGCCCTGGCCGATCGGGTGCGCCGACTGAGCCGCGACAAAGAGATCGCACAGCAGGGCAATGCCGCCAAGTCGGCGTTCCTGGCGAACATGAGCCATGAGATCCGGACCCCCCTGAACGGGGTGCTGGGGATGACGGATCTGCTGCGTGATACCGATCTGAATGAACAGCAGCGGGAATACGTGGAAAGTATTCGCCACTCGGGCCGTTCACTGACGACCCTGCTGGAGGACATCCTCGATTACTCCCGCGTGGAGGCGGGCCATGTCGAGATTGCCAACAACGCCTTCGAACCCCGGAAGCTACTGCAGGAACTGCGCTTTCTGTTGACCCCCCAGGCGGCAAAAAAGGGACTCAGGCTGAGTTTGACCATTGATCCCAAGATTCCTCCGGTACTGGTGGGAGACGCGGGCCGCCTGCGACAGGTGTTTCTCAATCTCATGGGCAATGCCTTGAAGTTTACCGAGAGGGGCGAGGTGCGGGTTCGCCTTGAGTATTTGCAGCGCGACGATCCGGCCAGTGCGTTACTGTTTTCGGTCGAGGATACCGGCATCGGTATTGCCCCGGATGCGAAGGCGCACCTGTTCGAACGATTCAGGCAGGCCGATGACGGTATTGCCCGGCGCTATGGCGGTAGTGGGCTGGGGCTTTCCATTGCCCGCGAACTGGTGCAGTTGATGGGCGGTGATATCCGGGCCGAGAGTCGTCCCGGCTCCGGAAGCCGTTTTGTGGTGGAGCTGAATCTCCCTCGAGGCCGGCTGCCACCAGCGGAGGCCGAATCCGATCTCGGAGTTCCCGCCATGAACGTTCTGGTGGTGGACGACGAGCCCATCAATCGGCGGGTAGCTACCGAGCTGCTATCCCGTTCAGGACATCGCGTCGAGGGCGTGGCGAGCGGCGCAGAGGCGATCGAACGGGTCAGGGGCGGCCACTTCGATGTGGTGCTGATGGACCTGAGTATGCCCGAGATGGACGGGCTGGAGGCAACCCGCCGTATACGTCGCTTTGCCCCGGCTCTGCCGGTGGTCGGGTTGACGGCGCACGTTCTCCCCGAGCACCGTGCCGCTTGTCTTGAGGCGGGAATGACCGGCGTACTGCACAAGCCTATCGAGGGCGATAAGCTGACCCGGTTAGTCGTCAAGGCGCTGGCCGAGCCCGATGGCCCGCTCTCTAGCGCCGCTCCTGCCTAAGCCCGTTTGCCCGATTTGCTGTCGGCCTGAAGGGCGTTGGTGAAGCCCCGGATTCGCTTTAAAGGTGGGCAAAGAAGTCCTGGAGCTGTTCGGGATCGTCGGTTTCGATCCAGTCCACCTGTTGTTCGGTCAGGCGGCGGACGACCTCCAGTGGCTCCTCATCCGAATAGCGGGCGAAACGGGTATCCAGCGGAAACGCGGTATAGGCGCCGACCAACATCCCCCTGGCGTGGAAGCGTTCGACGGTGTCACTGTCGATGAGTGTGTAGTCGGCATCGACCAGCGTCGAATCGATCAAGCGGCCGACGGTATTCGCCTCCAGTAAAAAGTTGAGAAAACTCACGCCATTCTGGTTGCCGGGCGCCTTGGACAGGTCGGTCCGGATCTCCGGTATCCGCTCGAACCACTCGCCCGCTTTCTCGCCGAGCATGCCGTCATCATAGGCGAAACCCGAGTGCAGGCCGGAAAATTCGCGCTCCAGATACCAGAGCATGAAGAAGTCGAAGGAGGTGACGACTACCGAATTCGCCGCCCCGCAACGGCGGATGACGCGGGCCACCTCGGTACCGGTGTGTCGGCGGTACCAGCGTGGAGCATAGGCTTTCATCTCGATGTTCATCAGCAGCTTGCCGCTGAATTCATCAAGGATCTCTTCCAGCAACGGGATTCGCTCCTCCCGCCCGTAGCTGATCACGCGCCCATCCCCTGCGTCGATTCGACGCGGGATGCGCAGTCGCGAGATCTCGTCCCAGCTCATGTCGCTGATTGTGCCCCTGACGCCCGTCAGTCGCTCCGTGTCTTCATCATGGAAAAGCACCACTCGGTCATCCCGGGTCTTGAAGACGTCGAATTCGACACCCTCTATCCCCAGTTCGACCGCCCGGCGAAGTCCGGCCCGGGTGTTTTCCTGGTGGAGTAGCGGGACCCCTCGATGGCCGAGAATGAAGGGATGCCGCTTTGTGGCGAAAAATGGGTGGGTCACAGTTCCTCCTTGATTGACGTCTCAACGAATTTCCACACGGCGGTTTGTGCCGGCGAGTGGTGGTTTATCGACTCGACCACAGGTAGCTATCCTTACCAGATTGCATACCCTATGGGAACGAGGCCATTGCGGGGAGCGGCTATGAGCGGGAGAGTCTGGGGCATCAGCTGCCTGTTGGCGGCCCTCCTGCTCGGCGCCACCGCCACCCGGGGCGAAGTCGTTTCGGACGGCAGCAGACTGGCAGGAAATATCAGTATCGGCAAGAGTTTGCGGGTCCCCCCCGCCCACATCCCCGATGGCTACAGCTCTTTTGCCGACCTGAATATCTATCTTACTCCCGGTAATTCCCCGGCACCCGACCGGATCGCATCGGCCTTTCGACTGGCCCAGAACAAACTCGATGCCTGCCGGATCTTTTTGCGGGTCCGTACGGTCAATTACGTGATCGGACCCCCGCTGCTTTCCGAATGGGAATCCATGGAGTTCGATAACGGCCTGACGCCATGGGAGCGCGCATTCTTCACGCTGACCCCGCGCCGTTCAGCCGGCGTTGTGTTTGTAAAACGCCTCGACTGGACCATCGGACGCAATGGCATCACCGCCGTTGGCTATGGCGGGTATATCGAGGAGGAGACCGACTATCTGAAGACGCCGCGCGACCGTCTCTTTTACCGGAACCATATGGCCGGCTATGCGGTGTTGGGCAGGAGTGTCGGAGAGTCGAGCTTGATCCATGAACTCGGCCATGCCCTTATGGGCCTCCGACACGTAGAGGACCGCAGTAATATCATGTTCAGTGGACTGCTGGCGCGGGATGAGGACCCCGGCTTCGATAAACGTCAATGCGCCAAGGGGCGCGCCAATCACCCCTGGATACGACCGGTTTCCGATCGCCAGATGGTCTCGGCGAGGCCGTTTCCCCGGGATTAAGGCCCTGCAAATTTCCGCCCGATCTCGGCCATATCGCAAACCGCCTGTTTCGCCAGGGCGTTGATGGTGCCCTCGGGGTAGGTCCCATCCTCCTGTCGTTCACCTGCGTCGCGTCCGCACAGCAGTTCGATACCCTCGTCCACGGTGGCTATGGGGTAAATATGAAAGTCGCCGGCTTCGACCGCATCCACGACCTCCTCACGCAGCATCAGATGACGAACGTTGGTTCGGGGGATCACCACGCCCTGCTTGCCGGTCAAGCCCGCCATCCGGCAGACGCTGAAGAACCCCTCGATCTTTTCATTGCCCCCCCCAATTGCCTGAATCTCGCCATGCTGGTTGACGGAGCCGGTCACCGCCAGGTCCTGACGCAGCGGCAGATCGGTCAGGGAGGAGAGCAGCGCAAACAGCTCGGCAGAAGAGGCGCTGTCGCCCTCCACGCCGCTGTAGAGCTGCTCGAACGTCAGGGTTGCGGAGAGAGAGAGCGGCATGTCGTGGGCATAGCGTCCGCCCAGGTAGCCCGCGAGGATCATTGAACCCTTGTTATGTAACGGACCGCCCAGCTTGCTTTCCCGATCGATGTTGACTACACCTTCACTGCCCGCATAGGTACGGGCGGTAATACGGGAAGGATGCCCGAAGCTGTAATCCCCGGCCGACAGGACGGCGAGCCCGTTGATCTGTCCGGCCCGGCTTCCCCGGGTGTCGATGAGGATTGCTCCCTCTTCGATCATCTCCTGTAGCCGTTTTTCGATGCGGTTACCGCGGAAGATCTGCTCATCGACGGCCTTTTTGACATCGCTGCCGCGGATCAGGGGACTGTCTGTGACACCGGCCCAATAACTGGATTGGCGAAGCAGGTCGACGATGTCGCCAAATTTGGTAGCCAGTTTGTCGCGATGGGAAGCCAGTCGCCCACCGAATTCGACGACCTTGGCCACACCGGAGGGATCGAAATGCCGCAGACCCTCTTCGCGGCACACGGTGCCGATGAACTGGGCATACCGGTGCAGATTGTCAGGCGACCAGTCCATCCGGGTCTCGAAATCGGCCTTGACCTTGAACAGTTCCTGAAACTCGGGGTCATGCTGATAGAGCAGGGAGTAGATCATCGGATCGCCGATGATAATCACCTTGGTTTCCAGTGGGATCGGCTCCGGCTGCAGTGTGCGGGTGGTGAGGGCTCCCATGGCTTCATTGATGCCTTCGATGACCACCTTGCGACTCTTCAGGGCCCGTTTCAGGAACTGCCAGGCTGCGGGCTTGGTCAGCAATTCCACCGCATCGAGCATGAGATATCCGCCATTGGCGCGGTGAAGTGCGCCGGCCTTGATGAGCCGGTAATTGGTCACCAGGGTTCCAAATTGTCCCTGGTGTTCGATGCGCCCGATCAGATTGGGGACGGTCGGGTGGCTCTCTTCCACCACCGGGGCACCGACGGCATGGCTGTTGTCCACCACCAGGTTGACGCGGTATTCGTCGAACGAGGGGGTCTGCCCGCCCTGCATCTGGGCCAGCAGCATCTGTTCCTGTCCGGAGGCCTGCTCCATTTGATTGAGGTGCTTGAAGGCCCCCACGTTATGAAGCAGGGACTCGCGTACCTCCTGCAGGAAACTGGAGATTTCCGGAAAATCACGGTAGCGCTCTTTCAGTTCATTGAGGCGGCTATCCACAGCCATGGCGATCGCCCGCCGATCCAGTTCACGTGATCTTTCGCGACCCTCTTTCTGAAGCTGTTCGGCCTGACGCATGGTCTCCCGGGTCTCCCGCTCCAGCTCCTCCTGGCGATTCTCGATCTCTCGGCGATGCTTTTCGGGGAGTTGTGCAAGCGCGTCGGGGGTCATCATTTCGCCGTCGGAAAGGGGGGCGAGGATGATGCCCTGCGGGGTTTGCATGAGTCCGAACCCCGATTCACGGACGTCGACCTCCAGTTGCTGGAACAGCTCCTTGGCGCGGCGCTGGTAATCCTGCTGAAGGCGCTGCTGTTCCTGGGCGTATTCCTTTTCCTCGAATGAGCGTGGTACTTCACTTTTTAGCCCCTCCACGAACTGGTCCATGTCGTTGCGAAATCCGGAACCGCACCCCGGAGACATCCGCAGGGCCCTTGGTTTGTCGGGATTTTGGAAATTGTTGACGTAAAGCCAGTCATCGGGGGCAGGTTTCCCGGCGGCATCCTGCTCGAGGAATTTGCGTACGGTTGTGGTCTTCCCGGTGCCTATGGGGCCAAGGGCATACATGTGATAGCCGATGCTTTTGATTTCGATGCCGAAGCCGATGGCCCGTAAGGCCCGTTCCTGGCCGACAATGCCCTCCAGAACAGGCAACTCTTCGGTCGAACTGAACCCCAGATCTTCCGGGCGGCACTCCCGGCGTAGCTCGGAAGCCGGTAACGGTTGAATCTGATTTGCCATAACGCCTCCCTGCAATCGGAATCTGAACCGAATAGGGCAAGTCTAGTGGTCCATGCGGAAAATAGTGTAACGGTCAGCCGGTCTCTACTGCCGCGATCCATGGCGGCATGGGTCGCTCTAACGACTGCTTCCATGCAGTCGTATCCGCCTCGATGACCGAAAACTCCGACTCAATCCGTCTTGCCCTCGTGACGGTCGCTATTCTCGGACAGGCTCCTGGTCGGGTGAATCGAGTCGGTTTCCGGCGCCCGGCATTTCTATAATTTAGGCAAGTGAAACCCAGGGAGGGTAGAAGAATGGATGCTATCGAGTTCCTTAAAGTAGACCATGCCCATGTGCGTGATTTGGTCGGGCGCATGATGGCGACAAACGTCGAGCAGCTGGATTTGCGACACCAGCTATTTGAGCTGCTTCGGCAAGAATTCGAGATCCACACCCAGATTGAAGAGCATCTCCTCTATCCGGTGATCGAGCGCCAGGGGAGTCATGAACAGGAGCAGGTGCGGGACAGCGTCGAGGAGCATCAGGAACTGCGCGACAGGCTGGCACAATTGGCGAAGATCGATCTCTCCGATTCGAGCTGGAAGCAATCCCTGATCGAATTCAACGAAGTCCTGGAGCACCATCTGAGTGACGAAGAGGAGGACCTTTTTCCCCGGGCCCGCCGGGAGATCGGCTCCGAACTGGAGCAAATGGGCGGCCGTATGTATCAGGAGAAAGGCGAACGACTGCGGGAATACAGCCTGCGGTGACTCGCCCGGCCCGGAAGCCGCTCTCGCGACTTCCGGGTTCAGCTGGCGGCGGCCACGGCAGACGCAGTGCGGATGCCGCCACGACGAAGCAGGAACAGTGTTCGTGCCCAACATTCATCGCTTCGGCGATGCGCGATTCTATCCGTCACTCTGCCCCGACTGGCTCTGGCTGACTTGCCGGGCAGAAATATCAACGGATCCCAGTCACAAAATCATGGAAGCCGGACGTGCGGCGTGTGGTCAAGCAGAGTAAGTGCCCGCTGTTCAACCCAGGGCGTCCATCCGTTGCGATCGTAAAAACGGGGCCGTGGAACGATCGCGGCCAGCCGTGTCGCCTGCCACGGAGTGAGGTTCGCGGCGCTGACCCCAAAGTAGTGCCGGGCGGCGGCTTCTGCGCCGAAAACACCTTCACCCCACTCTATAACGTTGAGATAGATCTCCAGGATGCGGCGTTTGCTCAAAACCGCTTCCAGAGTCAGTGTGAGTGCCACCTCTTGCCCCTTGCGAAGGAGTGAACGCTCACCCGACAAGAAAAGGTTCTTGGCCAGTTGCTGACTGATAGTGGATCCGCCGGCCACGATTTCGCCATGGTCGAGGTTCTTTTCGAAAGCCTTTTGGATGCCTTCCCAGTCGAATCCTCCGTGCATAACGAACTTGGAATCTTCGGCGGCAACAACCGCCCGTTTCAAAGCAGGACTTATTGCGTCATAAGGCACCCAGCGGAATTCCAGCTCGGCTTGGGGTCGGCTCTCGTGAAGCTCCGTCAGCCGCGCCGCCATGAATGCGCTCGATTCAGGGTCGTTTTCCCGCAACTGCCAGATCCGGGCGGCTAAGAGAACCTCCAATCCGAGCAATAACCCGAGCACGAGAGCAACGATGCGAAGAAGTATCGGGAATCGGAAGCCAGCCATCGAAGATCAGAGCCCCAACTCGTCCCACATCTCATCCACGCGCTGTTTCACCTCGTCGCTCATGCGGATGGGCGTGCCCCATTCGCGATTGGTCTCGCCGGCCCACTTGTTGGTTGCGTCGAAGCCCATCTTGGAGCCGAGGCCGGAGACAGGCGAGGCGAAATCAAGGTAGTCGATAGGGGTATTCTCAATCACGGTGGTATCGCGCTTGGGGTCCATACGGGTGGTCATGGCCCAGATTACATCCCGCCAATCCCTCACGTTGACATCATCGTCGGTGACGATGACGAACTTGGTGTACATGAATTGACGCAGGAAAGACCATACGCCGAGCATCACCCGTTTGGCATGGCCGGGGTACTGCTTCTTCATCGAGACCACCGCCATGCGGTAGGAGCAGCCCTCGGGGGGGAGATAGAAATCGACAATCTCCGGAAACTGCTTCTGGAGGATCGGTACGAAAACCTCGTTGAGGGCCACCCCGAGCACCGCCGGCTCATCGGGCGGGCGCCCGGTGTAGGTACTGTGATAGATGGGCTGTTTGCGGTGGGTAATTCGCTCGATGGTAAAGACGGGAAAGCGCTCCACTTCGTTGTAGTAGCCCGTGTGGTCTCCGTAGGGCCCCTCATCGGCCATCTCATCGGGGTGAATCACGCCTTCCAGTACGAATTCGGCCGAGGCGGGTACCTGCAACTCATTGCCCATGCATGCCGTTACTTCGGTTTTCGAGCCGCGCAGCAGGCCGGCAAAACCGTATTCGGATAGGCTGTCCGGCACCGGTGTGACCGCACCGAGGATGGTGGCCGGATCGGCTCCCAGTGCCACCGCAATGGGGAACGGTTCGCCGGGATGCGCTTCCTGCCAGTCACGAAAATCCAGGGCGCCGCCGCGATGGGAGAGCCACCGCATAATCACCTTATTGTTGCCGATCACCTGCTGGCGGTAGATCCCCAGGTTCTGCCGCTCCTTGTGCGGCCCTCTGGTAACCACCAGGCCCCAGGTGATAAGCGGACCCACATCGCCCGGCCAGCAGGTCTGGATGGGCAGTTTCGAGAGGTCTACCTCGTCACCCTCCAGCACCACTTCCTGGCAGGCGGCTCCCCGCACCAATTTGGGCGACATGTTCAACACCTGCTTGAACATGGGCATCTTTCCCCAGGCATCTTTCATGCCCTTGGGCGGGTCCGGTTCCTTGAGCGCGGCGAGCAGTTTGCCCACCTCGCGTAGCGCCTCCACCGACTCTTCGCCCATGCCCAGGGCCACCCGCCCCGGGGTGCCGAACAGGTTGGCGAGTACCGGGACGCTGTGTCCCTTGGGATTCTCGAACAGGATGGCCGGTCCGCCGGCGCGCAACACGCGGTCGCTGATTTCGGTCATTTCCAGGTAGGGATCCACTTCCGCGGTGATCCGCTTCAGTTCGCCGCGCTGTTCCAGTTGCGCGATGAAGTCACGTAAGTCTCGGTATTTCATGGGCGCTCAATCCGCGAATGTGCAGCTCATTATTGCGAGAGAGACCCTCATGGGCAAACTCGTTCTTCTCGCCGGGACCGTTACCGACGGTTTTTCAATCGATCGGGCGTTGGCGGGCCGTCAAGGTGAACAGAGACCCGCCGGATTTGTCGGTTTTACTTATAAAAAATGTTAGGTTGATCACAACACGGCGCTTCACTATCCCCTATGCAGGTAAAGTGACATACATTGCCGTGATCACTCCGTTACACTAACACGGACTAAGGAAACAGGGCGCAATGCCTGTGATGGAGATGAAATTCAACTCATCCGAGCAGCAGTCCCGCGGATCCGACTCGAGCGTTGACAGCGGTCCGGTGATCGTGGAACGGCAACCGGTACGCAGGATTCTGGTCCTCAATGGCAAGGGCGGTTGCGGCAAGACCACCATTACCACCAATCTGGCCAGCTATTATGCGTCCCGTTCTATCGGTGCGGCCATTTTTGACCATGACCCACAAGGCTCATCGACCCAGTGGTTGAGCCTGCGCGAAGGGACCGGACGCTATCCGATCCACGGTATCGTCGCTCACCGCAGGCCGGGTACCCAGATGACCCGCACCTGGCAGTTACGCATGCCTCCCGGTGTGCAGCGGGTGATCCTCGATGCGCCTGCGGGGGTAAGCGGGCATCAGCTGGCGGAGCTGGTGGCCGGCGTCGACGACATCCTGATTCCGGTACTGCCATCGCCCATCGATATTCATGCGACCTCCCGCTTCATTCAGGACCTGCTGCTGGTGGCCAAGGCGCGTGCGCGTCACGTGCGCATGGGGGTCATCGCCAACCGGGTGCGGGAGACCAGCAAGATGTATCGCTCCCTCCGACGTTTTCTGGACACGCTCGATATCGCCTTCATTGCCCGCCTGCGTGACTCCAACAACTACATCCGGGCCGCCGCCGAGGGGCTCGGCATCCATGAGATGAACGAGAACCGTTACCGGCGTGATCAGGTGCAATGGGAAAAGATCATTCGCTGGCTGGAGAGTGCCGAGGACCAGACGGTGGAGGCGCGTCGCAGCCCCGCACCGGCACGGCTCCGCGAGGACCGCGGCAGCTGATTCTTCGGGATTCCTTTCGCCTTTGCCGAACAGGAGTGGTCGATCGAAAGGGTGGTTTGCGCTATGCCTTGTACTCGTGGGTACTCAGGAGGAGAACCGATGAGAGCCATTCTCATGCTGTGTGTTGCCGGAGTGTTCGGGGTGGCGACGGCCCGGGCAGAACCGATTGAAATGACCGTCAATACCATCGGCGATACGGGGGTCGGGGAGTCGCTGGGGAGTGTGACCTTCGAAAATTCACGTTTCGAAGGGGTCATGATCCGTCCCGACCTGTCCGGACTCCCGCCGGGTATCCATGGTTTTCATGTGCATGCCAAGCCCGACTGCGGCACCGGACTCAAGGATGGCGAGGAGACGGCCGGAGTGGCTGCCGGCGGTCACTACGACCCGCAGCGCACGGATCGCCACGAGGGTCCCTACGGTAGCGGACACCTTGGGGATCTTCCGGTGCTTCATGTGGACGAGGACGGCACCGCCACCCTACCTCTGCCGGCTCCCCGGCTGGAACTGGCCGATCTGCGCGGCCGCGCCGTGATCGTCCACCAGGGTGGCGATAATTATTCGGATGATCCGGAACCGCTGGGCGGTGGTGGCTCCCGGATCGCGTGCGGGGTCATCCCGGTGAAGGATTCCTGATAAGAGATATGAGATGCGACCTTGCACCTCGTATCTTGTCCCCGTACCCCGTTACCTTTCTTTCAGCCAGCCGGCCACACGCTTGCCGAAGTAGGTCAGAATGCCGTCGGCGCCAGCGCGTTTGAAGGAGAGCAGCGCCTCCAGGACTACCTGCCGCTCCTCCAGCCAGCCGTTGCCGACGGCGGCCATGAGCATGGCGTACTCGCCCGAGACCTGATAGGCGTAGGTGGGCGCACCGAACTCATCCTTCACCCGCCGTACGATATCCAGGTAGGGCATTCCCGGTTTGACCATCACCATGTCGGCACCCTCTTGCAGGTCGAGACCGACTTCGTGCAGGGCTTCATCGCTGTTGGCCGGGTCCATCTGATAGGTGCGCTTGTCGCCGCCCCCCAGGTTGGCCGCTGAGCCGACCGCGTCGCGGAAAGGACCGTAGAAGCCCGAGGCATATTTGGCCGAGTAGGCCATGATGCGGGTATGGATGTAACCGGCCGCCTCGAGGGCATCGCGGATGGCCCCGATACGCCCGTCCATCATGTCCGAGGGTGCCACTACCTGGGCGCCGGCCTCGGCGTGGGAAACCGCCTGCCTGACCAGCACCTCTACGGTCTTGTCGTTCATGACGTAGCCGGAATCATCGATGAGCCCGTCCTGGCCGTGGCTGGTGAAGGGGTCCAGAGCCACATCGGTCATGATTCCCAGTTCGGGGAAGCGCTCCCGCACGGCGCGCACCGTCCGCTGCGCCAGGCCCTCCGGGTTATAGGCCTCCTCGGCATTCAGGCTCTTCTTTTCCTGGGGCGTGACCGGAAACAGCGCTACCATCGGGATCCCCAGGGCGACCAGCTCCTCCACCTCTTTCAGCAGCAGGTCGATCGAGAGGCGCTCGACTCCGGGCATGGAGGCCACCGCTTCCCGCTGGTTTTTCCCCTCCAGCACGAACATCGGATAGATCAGGTCGTTGGCGGTCAGCACCGTCTCGCGCATCAGCCGGCGCGAGAACTCGTCACGGCGCATGCGACGCATACGCGTGCGGGAAAAGCCCCCACGGGCAGTCTCTAAACGGCTCACGGATTATCCCCTGGTTCGATTGCGAAACCCTGAATGTACCACAACCGCCCGGCAGGTCGGGTTTTGGCATAACCCACCTGTTTGGGAGGGCAAGGCGGGGGCACCGAACGGTATCAGCGTGAGGGAGGGGGCTCCCCTGCCGCCGGTGCAAACCGGCGGGGGGAGGTGGCAATACGAATTACCTTACGCCTCGATTTGTTGATCCGACTCACGTCGGGCGAGCGCCTTGTAGCTCCAGGCCAACACAAAGCCGAAGAGAAGGTGGGCGAATAGGGTGATGCCGTTGCGGGCCATGGCGAACCAGGGGAAGGCCGCCGTAAAGATATAGAAGTTGACCAGATAGACAGCCAATCCGAATCCGACACCCACCGCCAGTGCCCATGTTAAATCGAGACGGAAGATGAGGAACGCCAGTACCAGCCCGAGAATGATGGACAGGGCGAAGTGGACCACCATTGCCGTCATTACGATACCGAAGTCGAATGTCGCCGGCGGCGGCAGGACCCCCTCGCCCAAGACGATCGCGGCCATCATTCGTGGTGGTCCCCACAGGCTCTCCCCGCCGATGGTGGCCACCAGGGCCATCTCCACGATCAGGAAGACGACGCCTGCGATAAGCCCGCCCCATACTGCCGGCATCCAGTGGGGATGGCTGCCCCGCTCAACGTAAGTTTCTGCCCTCGTACGTGCCATGTCACACCTCCGTGTGTCGTGTTTGTAATGAAAATAGCGCCTTATTCGGTCTTCCGTAATGAGTCGCGATACTCATTCCTTCCTTACATCACTACATTATTGGCCCCCGACTTTTCATTAATCCGCCATCCTGAAAAATGACTTATGCTATTTGTAGCAAATATCCGACCCGAGGCTCCGATTCCGAGCAGAAGCGGGGTGCTGCCGCGTGCCATTACGGGAGAGCACGATGGAAACCGGCAATACAGCCATCGGAGACTACGCCATCATCGGCGATTGCCGATCCGCCGCGCTGATTTCCCGCAGCGGCTCCATCGATTGGTTATGCCGCCCACGATTCGACAGCCCTTCGCTTTTCGGTGCCCTGCTCGATCCCGAAAAAGGCGGACGTTTCGCGGTTCGGCCCACCGCCCATTTCACGACCCGTCGCCGTTATGTCGGTGATACCAATGTCCTGGAGACCACCTTTTATACCGATAACGGCGTACTTCGGCTGACCGATTTGATGCCGGTGGACTCCGAGGAGAATAAACGCAGACAGCTCTGGGCCGCCCACCAAATCCTCCGCAGGGTGGAGTGTGTCGAGGGTGAAGTGGAGGTAGAGGTGATTTGTGATCCGCGTCCGAACTATGGGCGTGAACAGTGTCGGCCCAGAGACCGGGGGCGCTTGGGAATCTACTACGAGCACCAGGGGCGCGCCTTGATTCTGCGTAGCGAAATGCCAATCACTATCTCATCCCGTAACGGCGCGGCGTACCTTCAACACACCCTGCGTGCGGGTGAGTGCCGGCATCTATCGACCGTCTACACCGTAAGCGAGCCCTCATTCATCCCGCCATTGGGCGAGGAGGCGGAACGGCGAATCCGTGCCTCACTGGATTGGTGGACGGCCTGGTCCAATCGCTGCACCTATACGGGGCCGCACGCGTCGATGGTGCGCCGCAGCGCGCTGGTGCTCAAGCTGATGACCTTTGCCCCATCGGGCGCCGTCGTGGCGGCACCGACCACCTCGCTGCCCGAGTGGCCGGGCGGGGTCCGCAACTGGGACTATCGGTACTGCTGGCTGCGCGATGCCTCGTTGACGCTGAGAGCCCTGTACGAACTCGGCTATGGGGAAGAAGGCAACGCCTTCATCGACTGGCTGATGCACTCCACCCGCCTGACCCGGCCGGAGCTGCAGATCATCTATAACGTCTATGGCGAGACCGGTCTCGACGAGAGCGAACTCGACCATCTGGCGGGCTTCGCCGGATCACGGCCGGTACGGATCGGCAATGACGCATCTCATCAGTTTCAGCTGGACATCTACGGCGAAGTGATCGACGCGGTCTACGAATTTGTGCGTCACGGCGGACATCTCGATGCGCCAGAGCAAAAACTGCTGGTGGGATTCGGGAAAACCGCCTGCCGGCGCTGGCGCGAGCCCGATGAGGGGATCTGGGAGGTGCGGGGCGGACGCAAGCACCACACCTATTCGAAGGCGATGTGCTGGGTGGCACTCGATCGCTTGCTGCGCCTGCACCATGAAGGCCACCTGAAGCGGGCGCCGGTCGAGCTGTTTCGTGCCGAGCGCGATGCCCTGCGTGCCGAGATCGAGCAGCGCGGCTACAGCGCCGAAGTCGACAGCTACGTCAGCACGCTGGATGGTGAAGACCTGGATGCCAGCCTACTGCTGCTCTCGCGTCACGGCTATCTGGACCCTCGCTCGGAGCGCGCCGGGCGAACCCGGGAGGCCATTCGTGAAAAGCTGGGGCGCAACGGCCTGCTGTATCGATACCGGGCGCAGGATGACGGCCTCCCGGGAGAAGAGGCGGCATTCGGAATCTGCAGCTTCTGGGCGGTGGCCGACCTGGCGCTGGCTGGAGAGATCCGGCAAGCCGAGGGCCTGTTCGAGTGCATCATCGGCTATGCCAATGACGTGGGACTCTTCGCCGAGGAGATCAATCCTGACAGCGGCGCCGCTTTGGGTAATTTTCCGCAGGCCTTCACCCATGTGGGTCTGGTCGACGCGGCCTTGCTGATTGAGGATGCGAAACGCGGCGGTAAAACGCCGAAGGGAGGCGCTCGGTGAATTGGCCGGAAGTCCTGCTCTGGGGGTTTGTAGCCACCCTGTTTCTGACCACTATCATGGCGGCCGCCCAAGGGCTCGGATACTCCCGGATGAGCATCCCCTATATGCTGGGAACCGTGTTTACACCGGATCACCGACGGGCGATGGTGATCGGCTTTGCACTGCACTTTTTCAATGGCTGGCTGTTTGCGCTGTTTTATGCGCTTATCCTCGAAAGTCTCTGCCGATCCGGATGGCTGTTGGGGGCCCTGATCGGGCTGGCGCAAGCACTGGTGGTCCTGATCACACTGCTGCCCATACTGCCGAGCCTTCATCCCCGTATGGCCAGCGAGCATCGAGGGCCGGAACCGACCCGGGCGCTCGAGCCACCGGGATTCCTCGCCCTCAACTACGGGCGCCGAACGCCGCTCGTGACGATACTTGCCCACCTCGTCTACGGGGGCGTGATCGGCGCCTTCTACCAGCCCTTGTGCAATTGAACACGCGCCGGCGTTTTTTCCGCCGGAGCCCGGGAAAGCGCGTAGCCCTGAATTTCTCACGGCGAACCGCAAAGACGCCAAGAGCGTAAAGAAAAAGTAACTACTCGCCCCCCTTATGGGCCAAGGCGATCAATTCACTTTATTGCCCGATCAAAAACACTGAATAGCCTTGTGGTGTGATCCCTGATCAAATAGGCATTATCCATTGATAATGCCCGACATCACTGATGGCCTCACTCGACAAAGCCTCTGTCCGAGAAGAAGTCGCCCGTCTCAAGGCGGACTTCGAGCAGTTGTCCCGACAAGGCAAGGTCACGCCTGAGACCGGTACGCTTTTCAAAAGCCTGCTGCTCATTGTCGAGTTGATCCTGTCCATCTTTCTGGAGCGTCAGATCCGAAAAACCCCTAAGAACTCCAGCCTGCCCCCCTCGCAAACCGACAAGGATGAGACCAGTCTATCCCGCACTTCCGGCTCACCCAAGCGACAGCCGTCCTCCGGGACCGTGGCCAATCATCGCCGTGTCGAGACCGTCACGGTCTCCACCGTCGAAAACTGCGACGTGTGTGGCAGCCCGCTCGATGGTGTCGAGTGCACAGGCCATGAACGACGCACCAAAATCGATATCGTCTTTGAGAAGGTCGCCGAGCACGTGGACGCCGAAATCAAACAGTGTCCCGAATGCACCAGTACGGTCAAGGGCCTGTTCCCCGCCGATATGGCCGGCCCCCTGCAGTACGGCAATGGGCTCAAAGCCTATCTGGTCAACCTGATGGTGGGTCAGATGCTGCCGCTGGCCCGCACCCGATCCCTGACTGAGTCGCTGCTGGGAGAGCGGCTCTCCGAGTCCACCCTGCTTAACTTCGTCACTCGGCTCCACCAGGCACTGGAGGGCTGGGAGCAAAGCGCTATCGAGCAGCTGATGAGGCAGCCGGCCATGCATGTGGATGAAAGCGGCTTTCGGGTCGAGGGCAAAAACCATTGGATCCATGTTCATGCCGCCGGTCTCATTACCCTCAAGCGCCTGCACCGCAAGCGCGGCAAGGCGGCGATTGAGGACATCAACATCATCCCGCGCTACGGTGGCGCCATCATTCACGACTGCTGGGCCTCCTACTTTGCCTATGACGATTGCACCCATGGGCTCTGTGGCTCCCATCTGTTGCGGGAGTTGACCTTCATGGTCGATGCCCATGGTTATGCCTGGGCGCGGAGCATGAAGCGACTGCTCAAGGAGACGGCGCTGGCCGTCAGACAGGCCCCGGACAAGTGTCTGGACGATAAGCAGTACGCCAAACTGCAAAAGCGCTATCGCACGATCCTCACGCGGGGTGAGAAGGCGCTGCCGCCTGTCCCACCCCGGCCCACAGGCAAGCGGGGCCGACTGGCCAAGTCCGAGGCCCAGAACCTCTGGGAGCGTCTCAAACGCCACGAACAGGCCGTGTTACGCTTTGCCAAAGACCCTCATGTCGCCTTTACCAACAATCGCGCCGAGCGGGACTTGAGAATGGCCAAGGTAAAGCAGAAGGTCTCCGGCTGCTTTCGCACCACACATTACGCCGAGGCCTATTGCCGGATCTCCAGCTATCTGCAAACCATGGCCAACCAGGGATACAATCCTCTCATCGCTATTCAAATGGCGCTCGCCGGGGAGTCTGTGACTGTCTCAGGGGGCGAGTAGTTACAGAAAAACAATGAATTGCAGGTCATGACGGCAGATCAGGCATTCCAGAGTGATGCACTGCATCGTTACCGGAAAGCTTCCGAATCAATATCTTTGCGTCCTTTGCGGCTTTGCGGTGAGGAACAGGCGAAGAACTTCCGTTTTTCTGTCAACTACTCTATGTAGTACCTGAATAGGCTGCTCCGTTCGACTCGCGACTTGTTGATGCAGCTGGCCACCAAGGAGAATACATGTCCCGCAAGATCTCCATTGCCATCGTAGTTGTCGCCCTTCTGGCTCTTCTGGGTTTCGGCGCATGGACGGTATTGTTCAAGCCCTCCGGCCTGCCGCCCGAGGGGTTTGCCCGCGGTAATGGCCGCATCGAGGCGGACCTCGTCGACGTTTCACCGCGCCTGGCCGGACGGGTGGCCGAAATCAGGGTGCGCGAGGGCGATCGGGTGCAGCCGGGCGATGTACTGGCGGTCATGGACACCGCCGAACTGGAATCCCGGTTGATGCAAGCAGAGGCAGCGGTGGCCAGCGCCGAGGCAGCGGTCGGGGTGGCGGCGGCACAGGTGACCGAGGCCGAGGCGAAACTGGCGCTGGCGCGTAGTGAACAGGC
>NZ_JAENYR010000056.1 GCF_016841685.1 Thiohalomonas denitrificans | reverse complement strand
GGCACATCGCGCCGGGGGCGGCCCTCCTACCGGTCCAGCGGAGGCACAGACCTGGTAGGAGGCGCGCCCCCGCGGCGATGTTCATCAAGGAGTTAGCGCGCAGGGAGCGGCGCTTCAGATAGCTTCCTGAGGATTACACCCGCCAGCGGCGGCAGAGCGATCTCGATGGAATGCTCCTTGCCCATGGCGGGCACCGGCCGGCTGGTAATGGGGCCCGAGGGGCCGGCATTGCTGCCGCCGTAGAACCGGGAATCGGAATTGAAGACGATCTCCCACTGTCCGGATCCCGGTACTCCCAGGCGATAGTCGTGATGCAGCACGGGCGTAAAGTTGAGCGCCACCACCCACTCGTGGCCACCACCGCGGCGGGTGAAGACCAGCCGTGAGAAGCTTGCGTCATCGCAGTCCAGCCACTGAAATCCCTCGGGCTCGAAGTCGCGGGCATGCAGCGCCGGAGAATTCCGATAAAGGTGGTTGAGGTCGGCGACCAGCGACCTTACGCCATTGTGGTTTTCGTAGTCCAGCAAATGCCAGTCCAGCGGCCCTTCGAAATTCCACTCCCGGCGCTGCGCGAACTCGTTGCCCATGAACAGCAGCTTTTTCCCCGGCATGGTGAAGAGGTAGGTGTAGAGCAGTCGCAGGTTGGCAAAGCGCTGCCACTCATCCCCCGGCATCTTGTCGAGCATGGAGCGTTTCATGTGCACCACCTCGTCATGCGAGAAGGGAAGCATGAAGTTTTCGGTGAAGGCATACATGAGCCCGAAGGTGAGTTGGTCATGGTGCCAGCGGCGGTGGATGGGGTCCTTGTGCATGTAGGAGAGGGTGTCGTTCATCCAGCCCATATTCCACTTCAGCGAAAAGCCCAGGCCGCCGTCGCTTACCGGGCGTGATACACCCGGCCAGGCGGTCGATTCTTCCGCCATGGTGAGCACACCGGGGGCCTGCTGGTGCACCACCGTATTCAGCTCTTTCAGGAATTCGACGGCCTCCAGGTGTTCCCGTCCCCCATGAATGTTGGGGAGCCATTCTCCGGGCTCGCGGGAATAGTCGAGGTAGAGCATCGATGCGACGGCATCCACACGCAGGCCGTCCAGGTGAAGCTCCTCGAGCCAGTAAAGCGCGCTCGCGATGAGAAAGGCCTTAACCTCTTTGCGGCCGAAGTTGAAGATGTAGGTACCCCAGTCCTGGTGTTCACCCCGGCGCGGGTCGGCATGCTCGTAGAGGGGCGTGCCGTCGAAATTGGCCAGGGCATGATCGTCCTTGGGGAAGTGCGCCGGTACCCAGTCGAGGATGACACCAATGCCGTTCTGGTGGCAGAGATCGACGAAATAGCGAAAATCATCAGGTGTCCCGAAGCGGCTGGTGGGGGCGAAATAGCCGGTGGCCTGGTAGCCCCAGGAGCCGTCGAAGGGGTGTTCGGTGACGGGCAGCAGTTCGATATGGGTGAAACCATTTTCAAGCACATAGGGGACCAGCCGGTGGGCCAAGTCCCGATAGTTCAGAAACCGGCCATCCTCCTCGCGCTGCCAGGAGCCCGGGTGGACCTCGTAGATGGAAAGGGGGGCGTGTTGCCAGTCACGGCAGGCGCGCTCCGCTATCCAGTCCGCATCGTTCCAGGTGTAGTCGTCCGGCCCCTCCACGATAGCGGCCGTCGAGGGGCGCAATTCGAAGCGGCGGCCATAGGGGTCGGTCTTGAGGTGGATGCCGCCGGCGCGGTCCCGAAGCTCGAACTTGTAGAGCATGCCAGGTTCCAGTTCGGGAATAAACAGCTCCCATACACCGCAACCGCCACGCGATCGCATAGGGTGTGCGCGTCCATCCCACTGGTTGAATTCGCCGACTACACTCACCCGGTTGGCATTCGGTGCCCACACGCCAAAGAGAACACCGCCGATACCGTCTACACTTACTAGCCGGGCACCGAGAAACCGATAGGGGTGTCGGTGCTGCCCTTCGCCGAACAAGTGCAAATCAAAATCGGCGAGGCGGGGAGGAAAAGCGTACGGATCGTGCAGTGTCCGAGTGCGACCGTAATGATCGATGAGACTCAACAGGTAACGTTCGGGAACCGCGTCGGGTTTGCCGCGCCATTCAAACAGGTCGGTATGAGGGATACGTTCCATCGGCAACGGTCGGTCACGGCTTTCTATGGCGGCTTCTGCCGTACCCGGCAAAAAAGCCCGAATCACAACGCCGTCGCCGTCCGGGTGGCGCCCCAGGACCTCGAAAGGATCATGATGCCGTGCCTCGAGGATTTTCCGTTCTCCCCCGGACAGGTTCTTCACATGTGCTTCATTAAGCGATGTTAAGCTGGTCAAGCCTTGGGCTCCCGTCACTCGTTAGGCAAAGAAGAAACAGACTCCAGCATACCGGAATGGGCGGAGGCTCTAAACCGGAGTGAATTCGATAACAAAAGGGGAAAATTGCGCATGCCCGTGAAGATGACTCCGCGGTTCGTCAGCCGCATCACCCGCGATACCCTGGCACTGATCCTTGCGGGTGGCAGTGGCACGCGTCTCAAAGGGTTGACGCGCTGGCGCTCCAAACCCTCGGTTCCGTTCGGGGGCAAATTCCGGATTATCGACTTCCCGCTGTCCAACTGTGTCAATTCCGGCATTCGCCGCATGGGAGTGCTGACGCAGTACAAATCTCACTCGTTGATTCGCCACCTGCAGCACGGCTGGAACTTCTTCCGGGGCGAAATGGGAGAGTTCATAGAGATCCTTCCCGCGCAGCAGCGCATCGATGCGGGCTGGTATGCGGGCACCGCCGATGCACTCTATCAGAACCTGGATATCATTCGGCTCCACCAGCCGGAGTATGTACTGGTATTGGCCGGCGATCACATTTATCAGATGGACTACGGCCCCATGCTTGCCTATCACGTCGAACAGGGCGCCGATGTGACCATCGGCTGCTTCGAGGTTCCCCTGGAGACGGCACGTTCGTTTGGCGTAATGGGGATCGATGATGAGTGGAAAGTCACCAACTTTCGGGAGAAACCGGCCGATCCGGACCCCATCCCCGGACGAAAAAACGAGGCATTGGCCTCCATGGGCATCTATGTCTTCAATCGTGAATTCCTCTATGAACAACTGATTAGCGATGCCGATAACCCGGAATCTTCCCGGGATTTCGGCAAGGATGTCATTCCCAATATCATCAATAAATGCAACGTTTACGCCTATCCGTTTCGGGATCCGGAGACCGGGAAACAGGCCTATTGGCGGGATGTGGGGACCATCGACGCTTACTGGGCGGCCAATATGGAGCTGATTGGCGTCACCCCCGAACTGAATCTGTACAACACCGAGTGGCCCATCTGGACCTACCAGGCCCAGCTGCCCCCGGCCAAATTTATTTTCGACGATCCGGATCGCCGGGGCATGGCTGTGGACTCGATGGTTTCCGGTGGATGCATCATCTCGGGCGCACAGGTCCACCATTCTCTGCTGTTTTCGAATGTATATGTCAATTCCCATGCCCGGGTGGATGATTCGGTGGTGCTGCCGGATGTCACTATCGGCAGGCACGCCAAAATCCGTCGTGCGGTGATTGACAAGGGGGTGGTCATTCCGGAGGGAATGGTGATCGGCGAGGACCCGGTGGAGGACGCCAAACGTTTTCACGTAAGCGAAGGCGGCATCGTTCTGGTTTGCCCAGAGATGCTCGGACAGTCACTCCACCATGTCCGATAAGTCGCCCCTGAAGGTTGTGCTGTGCTGGCACATGCACCAGCCCCATTATTTTGACCGTGAAAATGGTGAATACCGGCTGCCGTGGACCTACCTGCATGCCACCAAGGATTACGTCGATATGGCGGCGATCCTCGAGGAGATCCCGGGAGCACGGGCAGTAGTCAACTTTGCCCCAACCCTCCTCGAACAAATCGACGACTATGCCGAACAGGTGCGGGCGTATCTCGATACGGAAAGCCCGATTCGGGACCCGCTGCTGGCTTCCCTGGTGAGCCCCGCCTTCCCAAGCAGTGCCGAGGAGCGGGTCGAACTCATCCGCAGCTGCCTGAGGGCCAACGAGAAACGCCTCATCCAGCGCTTCGAGCCCTTTCAGGAATTGGCCCAGCTGGCCCGGCACATGTTGGCAGAGCCCCACTTGACCACCTATCTGGAAGAGCAGTTCTTCGCCGATTTGGTGACCTGGTACCACCTTGCGTGGATGGGGGAGACGGTACGCCGTGGCGATGACCGTGTCCGTAAGCTCATGGATCATGGGCGGGAGTTCTCGCTGCACCAGCGGCGCCAGCTGTTGGAAGTGATTGCCGAACTGCTCTCCGGCGTATTGGATCGTTATCGCCGCTTGGCCGAGTCGAAAAAGGTGGAGCTCTCGGTGACCCCCTATGCCCACCCGATCATTCCCCTGCTGCTGGAGATCGACGCTGCGCGCGAGACGCAGCCGGATGCCCCGATGCCCGAAATGTCCGCTTATCCAGGGGGAGAGGAGCGGGTGCGGTGGCATATCGAGGAGGGGTTGCGTGTCTTCGAGCGCCATTTCGGTTTTCGCCCGGTCGGCTGCTGGCCGTCGGAAGGCGGCATCAGTGATGCAACCGTCAGAGCACTCGATGCCGCGGGATTCTCCTGGGTGGCCACTGGCGAAAGTGTTCTGCGCAACAGTCTCGGGAACGGCGGGATGGAGGTAGACTGCATTCACCGTCCGTTTCGGCTCGAGGGAACCGAAGGTCACTGTTTTTTCCGGGACGACGGCCTGTCCGATTTGATCGGGTTTACCTACGCCGACTGGCGTGCCGACGATGCAGTCGGCGACCTGATTCATCATCTGGAAAACATCGGAAAGGCCTGTGCCCACGAACCGAACCGCATCGTGCCTATCATCCTTGACGGCGAAAATGCCTGGGAACACTACGCGAACAACGGCTACTCTTTTCTGGCAACCCTTTATCGCCGGCTCGCAGAACATCCCGACCTCGAATTGACCACGTTTGCCGAGGTCATTGAAGGGGGAATAGAATCCAAGCCACTGCCGCACCTGGTGGCGGGCAGTTGGGTCTACGGCACATTTTCAACCTGGATCGGCGATCCGGATAAAAATCGTGGCTGGGACCTGCTCGGCCATGCCAAGCGCGCGTTTGACACTGCCGTGGCCAAAGGAAAACTGAAGGGCCAGCGGCTGGTCAAAGCCGAACATCAGTTGGCGATTTGCGAAGGTTCCGACTGGTTCTGGTGGTTTGGAGACTACAACCCGTCCGATTCGGTACGCGATTTCGAACGGCTCTATCGGCTACAGTTGTGCGAGTTGTATCGTTTGATTGGAGCCGAACCACCCGAAGAGTTGGTTCATATTATTTCTCATGGAGGAGGCACCCCGGCAACGGGAGGCGTTATGCGTCGCGGCAAGGAGGCACACTGAGCGATGACCGAACCTGTAGCCCACAGCCCCCTCCAGGAACGGAGCGCAGGGATATTGTTGCAACCAACATCGCTGCCGGGGCGTTGGGAAACGGGCGATCTCGGACCGGAGGCCTTTCGGTTTGTCGAATTTCTCGTCGCCGCCGGTCAACGCGTCTGGCAGATATTGCCCATCGGCCCCACCCATAGCGATCGCTCGCCCTACCAGGCCCTCTCGGTGCACGCCGGTAATCCCGATCTCATCAGTATCGAGAAACTGGTGGAGTGGGGGTGGCTCGATGAGAGTCGCTTAGAGGGCTTCGACACCAAAGCCAAGCAGCGCCTGATACGTGAAGCGCGCGATGGCTTTCAGACCCGGGGCAGAGAGGAAGATCATGCCGATTTTGCCCGATTCTTAAAAGCCAATGCCGATTGGTTGATTGATTTTGGGCTATTCCGTGTTATCAAGGAAATGCAGGAGGATAAGGGCTGGACCGACTGGCCTGCCTCCCTGCGTGATCGGGACGAGGCGGTGCTGCGGGAGCTCGACCAGTCCCAGGCCGACGAGCTCGACCTGATTTACTTCGAACAATATATATTCTTCCGTCAATGGTGGAATCTGAAGGCCTTCGCCAACCAGAACCGCATCGGCATCTTCGGCGATATGCCCATCTTTGTTGCCCACGACAGTGCGGATGTCTGGTCCTGTCGTGAGTGCTTTCTTCTCGATGACGAAGGTCATCCTACGGTCGTGGCCGGCGTTCCTCCCGATTATTTCTCAGAGACCGGTCAGCGCTGGGGCAACCCGCACTACGACTGGGAGTGGCTGGAAGCCAACGGCTTCGAGTGGTGGGTGCACCGGATGGAGTCGCAGTTGGCGCTGTTCGATCTAGTGCGCATCGATCATTTCCGGGGTTTCCAGGCCTCTTGGGAAGTTCCTGCTCATGAGGAAACCGCGATGAATGGCCGCTGGGTTGAAGCGCCCGGCGATCAGCTCTTCACGGCACTGCGAGAGCGTTTCGATCCGTTGCCAGTGGTGGCTGAGGACCTTGGAACCATTACTCCCGAAGTGCTGGAGTTGCGCGACAAATACGCTCTGCCGGGCATGAAAATCCTCCAGTTCGCTTTTGATAGTGGCCCGGATAACCCTTACCTGCCGCACAATCAGGAAGTCAACAGTGTGGTCTACACCGGGACCCACGACAATGACACCACGGTGGGGTGGTTCGACAGCCTGCCGCACGAGACCAGTGCGCAGGTCCTGGACTATCTTGGTAACCCGGCTGAATCGATCCCCTGGCCGTTGATCCGCTGCGCCTATGTATCAGTGGCGCAACTGGCCGTGATTCCATTGCAGGATGCCCTGGCCCTCGGTAGCGAGCACCGGATGAATATTCCGGGAACCACAGCCGATAACTGGCAGTGGCGCTTTAGCTGGGACATGATTCCCGAAGGGCTCCCGGAAAAGCTGCATCATCTGTCGTATCTTTACGGACGTCTGCCCTAGGACCAGTTTGCGAAGCAAGGCGTCTGCGCATAAGTTCGATTCCGAAATGTGAACAGCGCCATCGAATCGGTTCAGCCGAAGGCATTAAACTAACATCATGTAGAGCGTTTTCAGGAAGCCGGCATCTGCGTTGGATTCATGGAAACGCCACCCGCAGCTGCCGCAGCGCATTGCACTGAATAAAAAGTAAGGAGTAAGCATGGAAGAGACAAAGCGCACTTTTTGGAGCCGCGCAATGCAGGCGAGTTTATCGGAATTTATCAGCCGACCCAGCGACGCGAGCCATTCCGAGCTGGAGAAGCTACTGACCGAGTACCGGGAAGCGGTAGAGAAGGGTGAAGTGATACTTTACAAGCCTCGGGCCGCCTGATGGGAGATGAAAGGTTGCGCCGCTGTTGCAAGCCGCTATGGCAAGCCTTTTGCGGGAGCGGCTTTCAATGATGATAGCCGGAGCTACGGCAATAAAAAGGCCGCGGCGGTTTCCCGGCGCGGCCCTGGCGGATTGTGTCTGAGAAGACAGTGTCGTCCGTGACTCCCCGTTTTCCTTTCGAGAAATTCCCCCCGATTCCGTTCTCCAGAAATACTGGCACACCGTTCCCGCGAGGTCTGTAGGCGTTCCCTCATTTTTTTGTAGGACAAATCCTACAGTGAGGCGTGACGAGTCCGATCATCGGAGAGCTACAAGGCACTTATTTACTCGGGTGGTTCGACCGGCCCGAAGCGGTTGTCCAGATGCTGTTTCCAAAAGATCAAAACGGCCACGTGTAAAAATGCGGCCAGCATTGTGAATCCCGCCGCCATCACCAGCAGCGGAATTCCCAGCAGATACAGGCTCACTAAATAAGCGATCATGCAGCCGGCGATGCCCCGGGCCGAACGGTCGATGTAGGCTCCGAGGTAAGTCTGTACGTGACGCTGGTTGGCCCGCATGGCGTCACGGCGAGCAGTTGCATTCATGTCGTTGCGGACAGGATGGGGCTTCGGCAGCGCCAGCGGCGACAGGAACATCGCAAAAAGACGCGGCAACGAATAGCTCTCCCATCTCGCCGTGATTTCCTTGTCAGCCATCGTTCCATTTCCCCCGATTACTCCTATGCTCATGGGTAGTAGGCTTAAGCAATTTATGCCATCGGAACTTTTTCGGATGCCCCTCTGTCAGCCGCCACTTCGTTGTTGAGCTTGACTTTGATAAGTTTGATTGATCGAGAGGCTCCATGCGGTGGTCGGACGTTTTTCTATACAAAAAGTTTGGTTGCCGTGGTTTGTGCTCGCTGTAACGGCCTTGCTTGGATTGGTGGTTGCGACGGCTCTCTATCGGCTGGAAGATACCAATCATGCCACTCACTTCGAGCTGACTGTCAGTGAGCGGATTCATTGGCTCGAGAGCGGAATAACACTTGAGCTCCGTCCCCTCAGGCGAATGGCGGCCGTATTCGGTTTCCAACGTGGAGAAATTTCCGAGGAGGAATTCCGGAATCTGGCACAGAGTGCCGAACTGTCGGAGCAGCCGGAACTGCTGGCAATACAGTGGCTCGCCAAAGAGGAGACTCCATCGGGCCAGGAACTATTTCCGGTCCATTACAGTCACACACTCACCGTTGGTGCCGATGACGATCCGCAAAATGATCCGGTGCCGCGAGTCCTCCTGGAGCAGGCCCGGCAACGACGGGATTCTTCGCTGTCACCTTGGTATCGCGCGCATGGAATAACTCGCCTCCGGGTGGTTCGGCCGGTATTCGGAGAGCGCGGAGGTGATCAGGAACTCCTTGGCTTTATCTCCGGGATTTATCGCGTTGACCTCCTGCTGGAGGCGGTTCTTCGCCCTTCCGAGCCGATCTCCATGGACTTGTTCATCGCCGATGCCAGTGCCGACGTACCGGGTTATTTTCACCAGTCCCGAAGAGTGTTTCGGCCGGTGGGTCCCAATATAGGCCCGTTTCCCGGTAGCCGCAGGCTCACTCGCATGGTGAACCTGTTTGGAGTGGATTGGCGCGTCATTGCCGTATCGCAACCCGGGGTTTTTGTGGTTTCGCCATGGGGACCTCTGGTCATTGGTATCGGCGGCGTTCTCTTTGGTGTCATCCTGTCGACTTACCTGCGAATGCTGCTTGGGCGGGAAGCCCAGGTCCGTCAGTTGGTGGAGCTTCGAACCGATGAGCTCAATAGACGCACCGAACAGCTCCAGACCATGAATGCGGAACTGGAGAACTTCGCCTATATCGCCTCCCATGATCTCAGGGCGCCACTGCGGGCCGTCTCGCAGCTGGCGTCCTCAATCGAAGAGGATGGCGCTGAATCAATGGACGTTGAATTGATACGTCGGATGCGTTTGATGCGAGAGCGGGTCCAGCGTATGGATGACCTCATCGAAGGACTGCTCATCTATTCCAGGGCAGGGGGGACGATTATCGAAGTGCACGACCGGGTACCACTAGGGCCATTGCTGCAGGAGCTGTCAGACGAATTACCCCTTCCGGTCCATTTTCGAGTCGAAATCAGGGCGCCCATGCCCACTTTGCGTGGCAATGCGCTGCATCTGAGGCAGATTTTCCAGAACCTGATCATCAATGCGGCAGCCCATCACGACCATCCGGAATCCGGAGTAGTCACGATATCGGCCCAGGATGAGGTCAAGTTCTGGCATCTCGACATCGCGGATAATGGCCCGGGGATCCCGCCGGATGAGCGGGAACGGGTATTTCGGATGTTTGCATCGACCGGGGGCAAGGATGGCGGGGTGCACGCCGGGATCGGTCTGGCCCTGGTCAAAAAACTCGTGCATGGCTATGGCGGTCGAATCGACGTGATCGAAAATCAGCCGCGCGGGGCCCGGTTTCGAATCTGGTGGCCTAAATAGCCAGCCATGACGCCTCGCTATTCGCCCCTAAGCCGGCTCTTTTCACCCGGATTAATTATTTACGTGGAAAGCGTATCACGCACGTTTTCCATACGTCTTTCCAGCTCGGTTGTGTTCTCTGCCCGTACCGTGATGTGCCCTACCTTGCGACCTTCGCGCGCAGCCTTGCCGTAGGCGTGGAAGTGAGCGCCGGGGACAGCGAGGACAGCAGCCGGGTCGGGCAGGTCGCCAATCAGGTTCAGCATGGCGCTGTAGCCGACCGGGGTGGTTTGGCCGAGCGGCAGGCCGCAGATGGCACGCAGGTGGTTCTCGAATTGGCTGGTCTCCGCGCCCTCGATGGTCAGGTGCCCGGAGTTATGTACGCGCGGCGCCATTTCGTTGGCGAGCAGTCGGTCGTCGGCCTGAAAAAGCTCCAGGGCGATGACTCCGACGTAACCCAGACTATCGAGGAGACGGCCGATGTAGTCCTCGGCGGTGGCCTGCTGCGGGTCTCCGGGACGGCAGTGGGAGAGTCGCAGGATGCCATCCGTGTGGACGTTCTCTATCAATGGATAGCAGCGAATTTCACCATTACGGCTGCGAACGGCAATGATGGAGACCTCACGTTCGAACTCGACGAAACCCTCGAGGACCAGCGGCACGCTACCGAGCTGGCCCCAGGCCGCATCGATATCTTCGATGCCTCGCAGTACGTACTGGCCCTTGCCGTCGTAGCCGAGGGTGCGGGTTTTCAGGACCGCGGGGAGGCCGATGTCGGCAGCGGCACTCTCCAGCTCTTCGCGTGAGTCGACAGCCGCAAACGGGGCGGTGGGGATGCCCAGAGTCATACTGAGGAGGGTTTTCTCCCGCAGGCGGTCGCGACCCGTCGCCAGTGCGTTCGGAGAGGGATAGACCGAGGCCAGATCGGCGAGGGATTGCAGCGCTTGTTCGGGCACGTTTTCGAATTCATAGGTGATGACGTCGACATCGTCCGCCAGCGCCTTGAGCTGGTTGCGATCGTCATAGGCACCCCGCAACTGCCGCGTAACGGCCCCGGCACAGGCGTCGAATGCCGGATCGAGCACGATCGTCTCGATGCCGAGCGGGTGACCGGCGAGCGCCAGCATCCGCGCCAGCTGGCCACCACCGATAATACCGACCTTCATGTAGCCTCCCGCGGATCGGGCTGCTCCAGGACCCGTTCGGTCTGCTCCTGCCGGAAGGCATGCAGCGCCTTGCGGAACTGCGGATGCTTGTTGCCGAGGATACTGACTGCCAGCAGCGCCGCGTTAACGGCACCTGCCCGGCCGATGGCGAGGGTTCCCACCGGTACACCCGCCGGCATCTGCACGATCGAGAGCAGAGAGTCGACACCATTCAGTACCTTGGACTGCACCGGCACCCCTAGCACCGGCAGGGAGGTTTTTGCGGCGGCCATGCCCGGCAGGTGGGCGGCACCGCCGGCACCGGCAATGAGCACTTCCAGTCCACGGGTTTCGGCTTCGCTGGCGTATTCGAACAGAAGGTCGGGCGTGCGGTGGGCGGAGACGACCTTCACCTCATGGGGAACACCGAGCTTTTCCAGCATCTCGGCCGTGTGTTGCAGGGTGTCCCAGTCCGACACCGACCCCATGATGAGGCCGACCAGTGGTTGCATTACAGTCTCCTGAATTGGATCTGAATTTCCTGAATCCACGCTCTTCACTCCGATATAGGGGCCGGCAGGTGGTCTCGCGGCCTTCAGGCCGTCAAGTGCGAGATGGAGTTCATCCCGGCTAACGGGTTCGCCCGTCGGGCGGTTAAAAACGGGAAGGTTACCCCGCCGAAGGGGGGCAGGGAAAGTTTTTAGCTGTGCCCCTGCCTATCGGGATCGCTACGCCACGGGCCTGAAGGTGACCGCTTATTGTACAATGCCTATTCGGTGTGCCAAAAAAACGGCTTGAACAAGAGGAACGCCTACTCACATTTTTGGTGCCGGCGAGCGAACTAAGTTTTTGACAGCAGGTACGCTGTGAAGACGACATACCGGGATGTAGGAAGTGAAGATTATGCAGGAGCAATCATCTTATCCGTGTATGCCCGACGGCAGCTTCCCTCGACAGTAAGCTCCATGCATTGTCTACCACCGCCTTCCGCATGAACATTGCACGCTCCCTGTGGCGCGGCCGGCAGGCGTGTTGATTGGCGTTTGGCCGGGAAAGGGGGCATCGGTCGGCTTTGCCATAAGCAGAGACTTTCGGAAGTATTTAATGCATTCTCTGGAACAGACCCGTTCGTTCTACACCTGTGGGTCCTTTTCCCAGTTTTCGCCAATGAATCTCCTTGAACGGCGCGTAGGTGTGAGTAATTCGAAGAGCCTTCTTCTCCTCTTCTTCGGTTTCCTCGTACTGCTCGTCCTGTTGGGACATCTGTTTATTTCAGAGCGGAATGCATCAATTCGTGCCATTGAAAAGGAACGGCATGGGCTGACTTATATTGACCAACTCCGTGAGTCGCTGGAGTATATCCAGAAACACCGCGGAATGGCGCTGCTGGTTGGCAGCGACGATGAAAGCGTCCCCATTAAGCTGGCGGAAATCCGATCCATTATCGACGAGACGTTTTTTGCGCTGCGGGGGGTAAACGGACCCTCGCTGAAGGCGCCATTAGCCGTGTAACAGAACACTAGGATGGCTGGGGGGCGCCCAAGCGGATATGTTTTGGTATCCCCCTCGAAAAGTCGTGGTGAAAAGGTGGGAAGGAAGGGCGGAAAGAGAATGACATCCGTGTCGCCCAAGTCCTCAGAACCTGAAATTTAAACCGGCACTCAGAGCATCGACTGTAAAGTCAGATTCGTCGAGATACGACACGTATTCAAGTGTGAGTGCAGCGTTTGGGCCGACGTTCACTTCCGCGCCCACGCCCAATGAGAAGCCAGACTCATCACCGCTCTCGGAAATGGAGGCTGTAGAAAAGCCATCGGTAGCCGTTGCTTCAACAGTGGCATCCACCCTGCTGTAGCCCGCAAGGCCGTAAACTGAGAAAACATCGTTTACCGGCAAGTGTCCCACTCCGTAAACCCCAATAATGCTGTCAACTTCAAAACTTAGGTCAACGACATAACCAGACTCATAGTAGGTTTTACTGTCATCAGACAGTCCGGTTCCAAGCCGGCCTTCGAGGGCAAAATTCGGAGAGAAGAAGTGACCAAAGCGTCCGATCAGCGCAGTTGGCTTGAATTCATCAAAGCCGGACTCATCGTAGGTCACTTGAGCGAACTGACCACCGGCGTAGTTGGTGCCGGCGGGAGCTGCCAGAGCAGAAGAGGACAGAAGAGTGGCTAATAGAACTGTGTTACTCGCTTTTTTCATTTTATATTTCTCATTGTTAGCTCTTAACCCGGTTAGGAAGATACGTGACGAGCTTTGCAAAGACAACTGGATTACAAACTGGTGCTGCCGACGTAATAGAGCGGAAGGCGCCCGGAGAATGTTGAGCTCGGCTTGCAACGTGACCAGCTGACGTAGAGCGATTGGTTGGGTCTCGTCGAGATCGACTACCGGGCCCCCTGGGTGACGCATGATGTAATCCGGGTGAAACGTTGCCCGAGCCCCTCATTATATCCTCGGTGGCATGCTCTCGCTCGCTGTGCATCGCTGGCAGACTGTGTAGCGTGATTTATGCCTTCCCCACCTTTCATGGCGGGATCGGCGAAGCGTGGGAGCGTACGGACGCGGGGTAACAAACGTGCTTGATCCGTCACAGAACTTGATGCAATAGCCAAGGCCGGAAAATGCGGTGACCATTGCCGTGAATAGGACCTTAGCCCTTCGGCTGTTCGAGGGGGACTCGGTTCACCGCATGGAAAACAGCTCCTGGTGAAAGTCATCGGCGGATAACCCGTGTGCCATCAGGCCCTGGCGCAGGCTGGCGCCGAATGGGGCGGGACCGCAGAACCAGACGTCGCTCCGCTGCCACTCCGGTACCGTCGCGACCAGCCGCTCCGCCGTCAAATGGCCGTCCCTGTGCGGGACGTAGATATGTAGTGTCACCCCGGCGCTTTTTGCCAAACGCTGAAGGTCTGCGATGAAGCGCTCGTCCGGGGCGTTGGTACTGAAGAACAGATGGACAGGCTGCTCGTGTGCCCGGTGGGACAGGGACTGCATTCGCGCCATAAAGGGGGTGATGCCGATACCGCCTGCCACCCAGATCTGGCCCGGTCTGTTGCCGCGAAAATCGAAACAGCCGTAGGGTCCCTCGACCGTGGCGAGGTCACCAACCTGCAACGTTCGGGGCAGGTTGGTGGTGTAGTCGCCGAGCGCCTTGATGTGAAACCGGAGCTTTCCATCACCGCTCCAGGCCGAAGAGATGGTAAAGGGATGGGGACCTTCACTGCGATCAAAGGTGACGAACGCAAACTGCCCCGCCTTGTGCCCGGCCCAGCGGTCCATCAGCCGAATCACCACCTTCAGTACGCGGTCCTCTGAATGGTGCTCCAGCTCTTCCACTACGCCAACGGCGCGGCGGCGGCAACCGACCTTGCCGAACAGCGAGGTGAAGGCGGCAATCACACCAACCGCCATGAGCGACCCCAATAACAGCCCTATGGCGCTTCCCCAATCGGTTTTGAACAGTATCAGCGCATGAAAGACCAGGAACAGGTAGACGATGGCAATTAGCCGATGGGTCTTGTGGAAGTAGCGGTAGGGAAAACGCTTGATAAGTGCGAGCACAATCAGGAGCACAGCGGCATAAAATGCCCATTCACCGATGCTCTCTGCCAGTCCCCGCTGGCTGCGCATGAAGTGTTCCAGGGCGTCTGCCGGCGGGCCCGCCCTTCCCCTGGCCGGCCGCTCCAGCCACCCCCAGCCCACCGCCCATTTGGGGCCTTGCGCCCAGAGCCAGTGAATCACTGCAACGACCAGCGCGCTGATACCCAGCCATTTATGCAGGCGGTAGCTCTTGTCGAGCCCGCCGAACAGCGGCTCTATGCGGGCGGGTCGGATGGCAAGAAACAGGGCGACGCTCATAACGCTCATGCCGATGATTCCGGTCAATTGCACCAGCGTGTTGCGGATCGGGAAGAAGCCGCTGGCCGACCAGATTTCGGGGTCGGATGCCAGCCAGAGGAGGACCGGCAACAGCAGGGCCGAGAGATAGATTATCCGAATACGCTTCATGTCTTTAATACCCGAACAAGGCACTGGCTTGCCGCCGGAGTGCGATTCCGAGCGGTTCCAGCCGGATGCGCATACTGTACCAGTACGACTGGAATCCGTGGCACCAGCCTGAGGTGCATTTGCGCCTCTTTGCACTACTTTACGGTTGGGAGGGAGCGTCTGCGGATGGCTGTTCTGACGTTTTGCTTTCAGCTTGATTTAAGGCTCACCCGGTAGGCTTGCCCGCACAGTTGAACTGAAGGGCGAGTCGATGACCGCGCAAAATCCAATAAGGGTGTGGGACCCGCTGATCCGGCTCTTCCACTGGAGTCTGGTGGCGGCGTTTACCGTTGCCTACATCACCGAAGACGACTTCATGACGCTGCATGTCTATGCAGGTTATGTGATTGTCGGACTGGTGCTGTTCCGTCTGATCTGGGGCGTTATCGGCAGCCGCCATGCCCGCTTCTCCGACTTCGTATTCGGGCCGGCCACGGTCGTTGCCTATCTGAAGGACCTGCTGCTACACCGGGCAAGGCGCTATATCGGTCACAACCCGGCCGGCGGCGCCATGATCCTGGCCCTGCTCGGCAGCCTGCTGCTGACCACTTTGACCGGTCTGGCCGCCTATGGGGCGGAGGGCGGCGGTCCGCTCGCGAGCACGGTATTGGCGAGCGGCGTCTTTGAAGATATCCACGAGTTTTTTGCCAATTTCACCTTGCTGCTGGTGACCATCCATATCGCGGCCGTAATCGCGATCAGTCTGCTGCATGGCGAGAATCTGATTCGCGCCATGATCACTGGACGCAAGCCAGGATAGGGAGTTGAAGATGCCTCGCTTTTTACCCATTTTACTGATTCTTTCCGGCCTGCTGATAATGGCGCCGGTCCATGCGGCCGGTGGTCCGGTGGATGATCTGCTGAAGGAGTATCAGCGGGATGGCGCCGGGGAATTCAGCCCAGAGGATGGGCACCGCTTGTGGCGTGCCGAAGGCGAGGAGGGACGCAGTTGTGCCTCCTGCCATACCGACGATCTGACCGCAGCCGGAAAACACGTCCGAACCGGTAAGCCTATCGAATCGCTGGCGCCTTCCCACAACCCGGAGCGGTTGACGAAAAGACGGGAGATCACCAAATGGCTCTACCGGAACTGCAAGTGGACCCTTGGCCGCGCCTGCACGGCCCAGGAAAAGGGTGATTTTCTCAGTTACATCCGAACGCAATAGGGAGAGACCATAATGGACAGACCGATAATGACGGTGGGGGCAGTGATAATTGG
Source organism: Thiohalomonas denitrificans (assembly GCF_016841685.1). Taxonomy (GTDB): domain Bacteria; phylum Pseudomonadota; class Gammaproteobacteria; order Thiohalomonadales; family Thiohalomonadaceae; genus Thiohalomonas; species Thiohalomonas denitrificans_A. The sequence goes on along the minus strand of NZ_JAENYR010000056.1, from coordinate 8,719 downwards.
CCTTCTGGGACTGTTCGTCTTCAGCGGCATGGTCCAGAGCGATGAAGGCGAATATGAGGACCATGAATCGGAAGAGCACGAATACCGCTCATCGGACCGGCGTACCCCGGGGGTAATGCCGGTCAATAACGATCTGTATCAGTCCGAGTGCGGTGCCTGCCACCTGGCCTATCAGCCCGGCCTGTTACCATCCCGCTCCTGGGAGCGGCTTATGGATGGACTGGCAGACCATTTCGGTGACAACGCAGAGTTGCCGCCGGACATGCACCAGGAGCTGCTCGCCTATCTGGTCGCTAATTCCGCGGAGAAATCCGATGCCAAGCGTTCACGCCGGTTCAACCGCAGTATCGCTCCGGACGAACGTCCGATTAGTATTGTCGAGACCCGCTATTTTATCGCCAAGCACGATGAGGTACCGCGCCGGCTGGTCGAGGACAATCCCGAAGTCCGCAGCTTCAGCAATTGTGCGGCCTGCCATCGGGGTGCGGAAGAGGGGATTTACGATGATGACTCGATTGTGATCCCCGGATATGGACGGGTAGACTAATCCGATGACGACGATCATCCGCCGACCACTGTGGCTCTTGGGAATCCTGGCAATCCTTGCTCTGGCCGTACTGCTCAGCCCGCCGCTTGTGGCCGATGACGACCATGAAACGGCACGCCGGCTGCGTGAGTCGGGCCAACTCTTGCCCCTTGAACAGATCCTCGAATCGGCACGAGCGGTGCAGAGTGGCCAGGTGCTGGAGGTTGAACTGGAGAAGCCCGGCAAGGGCCGGGAGCATCAGGAGTGCCGGAAAGGCTACTGCTATGAATTGAAATTACTGACCCCGGAGGGACGGGTCGAGGAGTTGCTGTTCGATGCCGGCACCGGGGAGTTTCTCGGCTTCGAGGACAGGGACTGATGCAAGTGCCTGCTTTTAGCAACCGGTAGTTATCCGCATGCGCCTGCTGCTGGTTGAAGACGATCACGAGCTATCCACCCGGCTCAAGAAGAGCCTGGGCCGGGCGGGTTATGTCGTCGATATCGCGGCAGACGGCAGCGAGGCGGAATTTCTCGGGAAGGAAGAGCCCTACGATCTGATTATCCTTGATCTCGGGTTGCCGAAAAAGCCGGGGCTGCAAGTACTGAAGGCGTGGCGTTCGGCCGGAAACCGGGTGCCGGTCATTATTCTGACCGCCCGCGACGGTTGGCAGGATAAGGTGGACGGACTGCAGGCGGGCGCCGATGATTACGTGGCCAAGCCGTTCCACACCGAGGAGTTGCTGGCGCGTATTTCCGCACTGCTGCGCCGAATGGCCGGCCGGGCCGAGGGCACTATGCAGTGTGCCGGTTTGCGGCTGGATGAGGAGCGGCAGCAGGTCATCGATGAAGAGGGCCACACACACGAACTGACCGGCACCGAATTCCGTCTGCTGCGTTACTTTATGCTGCATCCCAACAAGGTGCTCTCCAAGCTGCGCCTTTCGGATCATGTCTATGAGTACGATGACGACCGCGACAGCAATGTCATCGAGGTGTACGTCAATCGGCTTCGCCGCAAGCTTGGCAAGGAGCACATCGAGACGCGGCGTGGACAGGGCTATATCTTTCGGGATTCGCTGTGAGTTCGCTCCGGCGCCGTCTTGATCTCGGACTCGGCATCAGCCTGGTGCTCCTGTTCGCTGTTCAGTGGGGGGCGATCAGCCTGTTCACCCGCAATCTTGTCGAAAGCTATGTCGAGGAACGGCTTTTCCATGATGCGGAAGGACTGCTTGCGGTACTGGAGCCCGACGCCGATGGTCGCCTGGGATTGAGCGAAGCAGCCATTAGCCCTGTCTATCGGCGACCGTTTTCCGGGCACTACTATCAGATCGAACTGCCCGGCCGGGAGTTGTACTCCCGCTCCTTGTGGGACGACACGCTCAAGGTGCCGCAAACCAGTGCACGCGAGCAGACGTTTGAGATTTCCGGGCCGCAGGAGCAACCGCTCATCGCAGTTGCCGGTCGTTACCAGAAGGGCGGTGAAACGGTGCGGATTATCGTGGCCGAGGACCTGTCACCGCTGGCCGCTCCCATTCGCGGGTTTCAGTTCGCCTATGGCCTGGTCACCCTGGCGGCCCTGATTGGGCTTTTATTGATCCAGCGCCGGCTCGTGCAGCGTGGGCTGGCTCCGCTCATTCGGTTGCGCCGACAAGTATCGCGGCTCAATTCGGGAGAGCTCGATCAGCTCGCAACCGATGTGCCCGAAGAGATCCGGCCGCTGGTCGACGAGATCAATCACCTGCTTACCGTCACCGGGAAACGGCTGCAGCGCTCCCGTGATGCCCTGGGTAATCTCACCCATGCCTTGAAGAACCCGCTTAGCCGCCTCAACCAGATTGCGGGCGACCCCACCTTGCCGTTGCCTGCTGACGAGCGCACCTCCATCCATCGGGCCCTCGATACCATCATCCAGCGTGTCGATCGTGAGTTGCGCAGGGCGCGGGTTGCCGGTGCCGGTCGCCCGGGTCAGCTGTTTCGACCCGCCCAGGATCTGCCGCCGCTGGTGAACACCATCGAGCGGCTCCACCATGGCCGGCAACTCGATGTTGCTCTATCGGTCTCGCCGAGAAAGGCCTACCCGCTGGACAGGGATGACATGCTCGAACTGTTCGGCAACTTGATCGATAACGCCACCAAGTGGGCGAAGCACCGAGTCCGGATTTCGTTGGCAGAAAGCGGCAGCGCACTGGAGGCGGTCGTCGAGGATGATGGTCCCGGGTGTCCTCCGGACGAGTGCAAGGCCCTGCTGGAGAGGGGCAGGCGGCTGGATGAGTCCAGCCCCGGCCATGGCTTGGGGCTGAGTATCGTCAGTACCATCGTCGAGGATTACAAGGGTATCTTGAAGCTGGAGCAATCGAGCTCGCTTGGTGGCCTGCGTGCGGAAGTGCGCTTTCCATTGCCAAATGGCGGCGAAACTCGCCCGTAACCGCCGCTGTTGACTGGCGCTATTTCGTTTCGCTCTCGGCCAGCACCGTGGGTATCTCTTTGGGTTCTTCTTGTCGAGTCTCCTCCGGTCGGGTTTCTTCGGAGCCGATATCGGACTGCTCCAGGATGGTCTTCGGCAGCTCCTTTTTGACCTTGACCCCCAGCTCCAGAAACCTCTGTGACTGGCTGATGAGATTGCCGCGCCCGCGGGTGAGTTTGTTCATCACCCCTTCGTAAGTGCCATGGACGGTATCCAGCTGGTTGCCGAGCTTTTCCAGATCCTCGACGAAACCGCGCAGTTTATCGTAGACCGCGCCCGCCCGGTCGGCGATGTCGCGGGCATGCTCGTTCCGTCGCTCATAGCGCCATATATTCTCGATGGTGCGCAGGGTGGCAAGGAGGGTGGTCGGGGTTACCACCACGATGCGCCGTTCGAAGGCGTCGGCGAAGAGTTTTTCGTCGGCCTGGAAGGCGGCGACAAAGGCCGGCTCGATGGGCATGAACATGAGCACGAAATCGAGGGAGCGCAATCCCTTCAGAGCGCCGTAATCCTTCCCGGAGAGCTGGTCGATATGCTGACGCACGGCCTGCACGTGCTCGCGCAGAGCGTGTGCCCGACTTTCGTCGTCTTCGGCGTTCACGTAGTGGTTATAGGCCAGAAGAGATACCTTGGAGTCGACCACCACGTCCTTGCCTTCGGGAAGGTGGATCACCACATCCGGCTTTAACAGCTTGCCTTCATCGTTGCGGAAGGCCCCCTGGGTCTCATATTCGGTACCTTTGCGTAGCCCCGACTGTTCCAATACCCGCTCCAGGATCAGTTCACCCCAGTTGCCTTGTGCCTTTTTGTCACCTTTGAGGGCCCGGGTGAGGTTGACGGCTTCCTGGTTGATCTGCTGATTCAACTCCCGCAGCTGGTTGAGCTGCTCACCCAGTGAGCTGCGCTCCTTTACATCGGCAACATGGATCTCCTCCACCTTCTTTCGGAAGCCATCCAACTGTTCGCGCATAGGAGTCAGAAGTGCGCCGAGTTGGGTTTGGTTCTGGTCGGTAAACTTGCGGCTCTTCTCGTCGAGGATCCGGTTGGCGAGGTTTTCAAATTCGGCCGCCATTTTGGTCTTGGCCTCGTCCAACTGTTTGAACCGTTCGGCGTTGGCCTTCTCCTGCTCTTCGAGTCGCGTGTTGAGTGTGGAGATTGTGGAGCCGGCCTTCGCCAATGCCTGGTTCAATTCCCGCGTCTCGGCCTGATGGATTTTCCGCAGTTGCTCGACTTCCTCCTTCAGCCCTAATGACTGCTCGGCCTTTTCTGACAGGCGGGCCTTTTCCTCCGCCAGTTGCGCTTTCTGTTCGCGCAATTCAACGGCCTCCTGTTCAGCGCGACTGAGCGCTTGCTCTCGCTCGGAGAGCAGTCGCTCCAGGTGAACGATCTCGGCTCTGCCACGGTTCTCCGCCGCCGCCACCGCATCATACAGGCGGGATCTTGTCAGTGAATAGGTAATGGCGGCGGCCAGGCCGGCACCGATCAACAGGGCAAGGGCGGGATAGAGAACTTCCATGGATGATTTCGCCAATGGCTGGATGTGGGAGCGATTATAACGGGATGTGGCTCCGGGTTGCAGACGCAGCTCCTGTCGGGGCTTTGCCCTGGGTAGAAGGGCTGCCCCCGGCGCGATCCGTGATGAAATCGTGCCTCTGTTCCCGCGACCCGCGCTGAAATTGGGTGGCCAGGATGGATCCGGTACACTAAACCATCGCCCATTCCGGATCGAATCTCTATGAAACCTGTCGAGCTGTCGGTGTGGGGCGTCTGTACCGATTGCGGCTACGAGGGAATGATCGAATACTGCCATCTGGAGGGCGAGATCTACGATGATGACAACGCGCTCGGGGTCATGTTGTCGCAGTGCTGCCCTGCCTGCGAAACCGTCGATCACTCGCTGCTGCCCCTCGATTTCTACCGGGAACTACTGGTGCGAGCCGAAGCCAACGGAGAGGAATAATGGCCAGACAGCGTAAGCAGGGGTCAGAAGACGAAGGACGGGAGGAGGTCCGACTCGACAAGTGGCTTTGGGCTGCGCGTTTTTTCAAGACCCGTCCCCAGGCTACCGAGGCGATCAACGGCGGCCATGTGCACCTGAACGGGGGGCGGGTGAAGCCATCGCGTTCCGTACGCGCTGGAGACGAGCTCACCATCACCAAGGGGACCACCCGCTTCGATATCGTGGTAACGGGGTTGTCCGGCCGGCGCGGTCCCGCCTCCGAGGCGCAAAAGCTCTACGACGAGACGGAGGAGAGCTGCAAACGCCGTGTAACCCAGGCGGAGAATCGTCGGTTGCTGGCCGCGGGTGAACCCCGCCCCGAGAGGCGGCCCGACAAGCGCCAACGTCGCCATATCATCCGTTTCAACAAGGGGCAGGAGTAAGCTAGGAGCCTGTCCGAGAATAGACTGACCTACTCGGCTCGGGCATCCTCGAGAATAGGTTCCAGACATTCTCTACTACCGCCATCCATGGCGGCATGCTTCGCTCTAACTCCTCCATCCCTGGAGTCGTGCGGCCAAGCCTGATTGGCCGGATTTCCCGTAATAAACCCGCTATTCGCCTTAAATGACCGAAAAATCTGACTCAAGCAGCCTCGCCCTCGTGATGGTCGCTATTCTCGGACAGGCTCCTAGAAACGGGCCCCTTGTGTATACTGGGATATCAGTAAAGGGCGCAGGCTTCGGCCTGCTTTTGTTTTGTGGGCGGTGTGATTACCGCCGAGCCCACCGACGGGGAGACGCAATATGGCAACTGTAGAACTAACCAAAGACAATTTCGACGAAATCATCGGCGGTAATAATTTCGTTGTGCTGGATTTCTGGGCTACCTGGTGTGGTCCCTGTCAATCCTTTGGGCCGGTCTTCGAGGAGATCTCGGAGAAGTACGACGACATCACCTTCGCCAAGGTGAATACTGAACAGGAACAGGAGCTCGCTGCTCATTTCCAGGTTCGCTCGATTCCGACCCTGATGATCTTCCGCGATCAGATCATCATCTACTCCCAGCCGGGCGCACTGCAGGGTGCGCAGCTGGAACAGCTGATCGAGAAGGCCCGCGAGCTGGACATGGATGACGTGCGCAAGCAGGTGGCCGAGCAGCAGGAAGGACAGCAGGAGGGCTAGTCGCAATGGGGCGCCCCGAGACACCATTGGTGACCGTCGACGCCATTATCGAGCTGGTGGATCGGCCGGGGCGTCCCATCGTCCTCATCGAACGGCGCAATCCACCCCACGGTTACGCCTGGCCCGGCGGTTTTGTCGATGTCGGCGAAAGCCTCGAGAGGGCGGCCGTCCGCGAGGCCAGGGAAGAGACCAGCCTCGATATCACTCTCAAAATGCTGCTTGGCTGCTATTCTGACCCCGGGCGTGATCCACGGGGGCATACGGTGAGCGTGGTCTATATCGCCGAGGCCCGTGGCGAACCGGTCGCCCGGGATGATGCCAAGGCACTGGGGGTCTACGACCCCGACCAGCCCCCCCGGCCGCTTGCCTTTGATCATGCCACCATCCTGGATGACTATCGGCGCTTCCGCGTCACGGGCGAGTTAGCTCCGCTTCGTTCGGAAAGATGAGTCCCGAATCTCCGCGGAATTTCCCTTTCGTCCTTGTGAGCACCACCTGCCCTGTGCAGCCTCGAATCAATGAAGAACTTGTAACCACGGGGTACACGGGGACCACGGGGTAAAACAAGTTTTCGGGTTATTTTCTCCCCCGTGCGCTCCGTGTTCCCGTGGTTTGAAATGCAAGGGTAAGTCGTTAAGTTCTTCAGGGGCCGTATCCCTCTGCTGCACAGGCCCGCGTCAATGAAGAACGGGTAACCACCGGGTAAAACAGGTTGTTCGGGTTTTTTTCCCCGTGCGCCCCGTGTTCCCCGTGGTCGAAAGGGTTTTTCGTAATTCCGACAATTCTGCTAAACTATTGGTTGGTTTCTCCGTCGAGTGATCGTGCTATTTGGGGCGGAGTTTTTTCTGGTTTGAATATTTTTTTGGGGAGTGTCCATGCGTCCTGCACACGTGACCAGTGTTCTCGAGCGTGAATTTTCCAGTACTCGCGAGGGACATCACACGCCGGTGATGCTGTGGGGTCCGCCCGGCGTGGGGAAATCCCAGATGGTGACCCAGGTGGGACAGCGACACGAGATCCCGGTCATCGACGTCCGGCTCTCGCAAATGGAGCCGAGCGACCTGCGCGGCATCCCGTTCCGCAGCGGAGAGCACGTCGAGTGGGCAACGCCGGCCCTGTTGCCGGATGCCCGGCGGCACGGACCCGAGGGCATTCTTTTTCTGGACGAGATCACTTCGGCTCCACCCAGTGTCTCGGCCGCTGCCTATCAGTTGATTCTCGATCGGCGACTGGGTGAATATCAGGTCCCGGACGGCTGGGCGATCTTCGCCGCGGGAAACCGCCAGGGGGATCGAGGTGTGACCTATGTCATGCCGGCGCCGCTGGCGAATCGCTTTGCCCACTTCGAGGTGGACACTCATCTGGACGACTGGGTGAGCTGGGCCTACGCCAACGGCATCGACGAGCGGGTGATCGCCTTCCTGCGCTTCCGGCCGGAACTGCTGTTCGACTTCGATCCGGCCCATAATCCCATGGCTTTCCCCTCGCCGCGTTCCTGGGAGTTTACCCATCGGGCGCTGCAGAAGTTCGGTGAATATCCCGAGCTGCTGCTCAGTTCGCTGCAGGCCTGCGTGGGCCCCGCCGCCGGGATAGAGCTGTCGGCCTTTGTCGAGAACATGGACAACCTGCCCGACATCGACGCCATCCTGGAACGCCAGGCGGTCCCTGTGCCCCGCGAAATCGATCTGCAGTACGCCGTCGCCTCGGCCCTGGTCGGTCGTGCCCTGCGCGCCAGGAACGAGGGTAACGGACCGGCGGTGTACGGACCCATTCTCGATTACGCCGGCCGCTTCTCCGAGCGGGAGATGGGTGTGATGCTGGTGTCGGATCTGCACCGGGCCATCGGCCAGGATCTCTTCTCCGTCCCCGAGTTCGCCCCCTGGGCGCAGTCCGTCGCCGACGTGATGCTGTATGACCTGTGATGTGTTGTTGACCACGGGACGCACTCGGACCACGGGGTTCCCGGATATAAAATGATTCTCCGTGGTTGGAATTTGCCATGAGCAACGATGTTGAAACCAAACTGAGTGCAGCGCGGACACGGCTGATCCTGGATAAGCCGTTTCTCGGTGCTCTGGTACTTCGGTTGCCGATGATCGCGGCGGACAAGGGCTGGTGCCCGACCACCGCAACCGACGCGCGCGCGTTCTACTACAACCCGGACTACATCGAGGGGATGAACCTTGAGCAGACCAAGTTCATCCTGGCCCATGAGGCCCTGCACTGCGGTCTGTCGCACTTCGCCCGACGCCTGCACCGGCAGAAACACCGCTGGGACGTCGCCTGTGATCTTGCGGTCAATCCCATCCTGATCAGCGAAGGGCTTACCCCCGCCCAGGATGCGCTCTATGTCGAAGAGTTCAACGAGATGACTGCCGAGGAGATCTACCCCTGCCTCGATGATCATCCCGATTCCCAGACTCCGGATCAGCACCTCTACGACGATGATTCCAGCGAAGGCGGAACACGCGGTGGCGGCAGCGGCGAGGAGGGACGCGAGCGTGGCGCCGGTACGGGCCGACCGGATAAGCCGACGGAGACCGGCGAGGGCGGTGGGAGTGAGTCCCGCGAGGGCGAGAACACAAAAGGCGGGTCCGATCAGCCGC
>NZ_JAENYR010000055.1 GCF_016841685.1 Thiohalomonas denitrificans | reverse complement strand
TTGGGAGCAGGAGATTACTTCGTCGCCGGGGCTCCTCGTAATGACAGCGGGGGGGGGCAGATTCGTCAGGAGGACGCCTAAAAGGTAGGCGGCAGGGCGATGCACGCCGCCATGAATGGCGGCACGCGCCTGATCCGCCCTACGCGGGCTCGTAACGGGTGATCAGGGTGAAACGATCGGCGGGGCGGGGCAGCGGAATCCGCACTCGCCAGCCGCCGCCCGGGACCTCCTGCATGGGCTCACCGCCCAGGCTCTCCATTTTCTCCAGTACGAAATCATGGTTGCCGGCGGGTGTGATCAACTCCAGACGGTCGCCCACTGCGAACTTATTTTTGACATCCAGCTGGGCCATGCCCGTTTCGGCATCGAAAGCGGTCACCTCGGCGACGAAGCGCTGGTGCACGGAGTCGGAGCTGGCCTGCCGGTAGTTCTGGTACTCGGCGTCGGCGTGGCGGTTGTAGAACCCTTCCGTATAGCCGCGGTTGGCCAGGTTCTCCAACTCCCCGAGCAGGCCCGTCTCGAAACTCCGTCCAGCGACGGCATCATCGATAGCGCGGCGATAGACCTGGGTGGTACGGGCGACATAATAGTGCGACTTGGTACGCCCCTCGATCTTGAGGCTCTCGACGCCGATTTCGGTCAAGCGCTGCACATGCTGTACGGCTCGCAGGTCCCTGGAGTTGAGGATATAGGTGCCGTGCTCATCCTCCTCGATCGGCATCAGTTCGCCGGGACGCTCCCCCTCCTCGATAAAATGGACCGGTTCGGCTTCTGAATGGCGGAGCGGAACCGGCTCACCGCTGGCATTTTCACCGGCGGAGTGGACCGAATACTCCCACCGACAGGCGTTGGTGCAGCTTCCCTGGTTGGCATCCCGGTGGTTGAAATACCCCGACAGCAGACAGCGTCCCGAATAGGCGATGCACAACGCCCCATGGACGAACACCTCCAGCTCCATCTCCGGGCAGCGCTGGCGGATCTCGGCTATATCATCCAGGGACACCTCACGGGAGAGGATCACCCGTTCGATACCCAACGACTGCCAGAACTTCACGGCGGCCCAATTCATGGTATTGGCCTGTACCGACAGATGGATGGGCAACTCGGGCCAGCGCTCGCGCACCAACATGATGAGGCCGGGATCGGCCATAATCAGGGCGTCCGGTCCCAGTGCCACCGCGGGTGCGATATCATCCAGAAACGTGCGCAGTTTGGCGTTATGGGGAAGTAGATTTACAGTTAGGTAGAACAGCCGCCCGGCGGCATGGGCCTCGGTGATACCCTTAGCCACGTTATCAAGTACATTGAATTCGTTGTTGCGCACCCTCAAGCTGTAACGGGGAATACCCGCATAGACCGCATCCGCACCAAAGGCCAATGCGTAGCGCAGGTTTCTCAGGGTACCGGCCGGGGCGAGCAACTCTGGACTTTTCATGGTCGAGGATTCAATCAACATTGCAGAGACGGGATTCTATCATCCCGGCAGCAAGCTTATCGGTACTACAAACGGACTTCACCAAGAGGATTTCACCTTGCTCCGACAGCTCCCCTCCCCATCCAGCCTGCTTGCCGCCGCCCTCCTGGCGCTCGTGTTTGCGATGCCTGCCGTGGCCGAGGTATCGCCACAGGAGATGCTTCGCTCCGTGACCGAAGAGATGGTCACCCGGCTGCAAAACGAAAAGGATGCCCTTCAGGAACGGCCGGAGCGGCTCTTTACGCTGGTGGAGGATACCCTCGTACCACACGTGGATCAGGAAGCGATGTCCCGCCTGGTGCTGGGGGTGGCCTGGCGACGGGCCACCCCCGAACAGCGGGAACGCTTCACGGAGGAGTTCAAGACCCTGCTAGTACGGTTCTATACCTCGGCGCTGCTCGATGATCCGGACCAGATTGATCGGCTGCTCGAGAAGGGGCGGGGCCTGATGACTTTTCAGCCTGGCGGTGAGGCCCGGGGCAACCGCATCCAGGTGCGCGCCGAAGCCCACCCGCCGGAAGGCCCTAGCGTTCCGGTCATCTTCAGCCTGTACCAGAAAAACGACCGATGGCTGGTCTATGACGTAAAGGTCGAAGGCGTGAGCATCGTGGTCAACTATCGAAACAGCTTCAGTTCACAGGTCAAGCAATTCGGCCTCGCAGAGGTGATCAACCGGTTGGCAAAGCGTAACCAGGCATTGTGGGAGAAAACGGTTGAGAACGGCCGGACTTGATTGACCTGCACCGAAACGGCGCAAAGTCACCCAACCCTGTCCGAACCGATGGCCGATCTGTTCACAAATACCCTTGCCATTTATCTGGATGCCGCCCCCTGGCTGCTGCTGGGGCTGATTGCTGCCGGGCTGATCAAGGCCTGGGTCTCGGAGGCATGGATGACCCGCTGGCTGGGAGGGCGGGGTTTCGGTCCGGTAGCGCGCGCGGCGATCATCGGGGCGCCCCTGCCACTGTGCTCCTGCGGCGTGTTGCCGTCCGCCCTGGGTTTGCGGCGCAGCGGCGCCTCGCGTGGTTCGACGCTCTCCTTCCTGATCGCCACACCGGAGACCGGCGTCGATTCGGTGGCGATAACCTACGCCCTGATGGGTCCGTTCATGGCTATCATCCGGCCGATTGCCGCTATCTTCAGTGCAGTATTCACCGGGGTCCTGGGCGGTCTGGTGCCCGAGAAATCGACGTCGCCAGCGGCCACACCCGACTGCCAGGGCGGTTGTTGCGGCAGCCTCCCCATCGGACAAGCGAACCCCTCCCCGGAGACCCCCTGGACGCGCAGCCTATCCGGGCTTCGCTATGCCATGACAGACATTCTCGACGATCTGACTTTTTGGCTCGCCATCGGCATCATTGTCGCCGGTGCGTTGATCACCTGGCTACCGCCTCAGGCTCTCGCGCAGTGGGGCAGTGGAGTGCCGGCAATGCTGGTGATGCTGGCGATTGGTGTGCCCATGTACATCTGCGCCACGGCCTCCACGCCACTGGCCGCCTCACTGCTGCTGCTTGGGGTTTCGCCGGGAACCGTACTGGTCTTCCTGCTTGCCGGCCCGGCCACCAATATCGCCACCCTCGGGCTGCTGCACCGGGAACTGGGCGGGCCGGTGCTGGCGGTATACCTGTTCGGCATCAGTGCCGCCGCCATTGCCTGCGGACTGGCCACCGATGCGCTGGTCCAGCACTTCGGCATTTCGGTAATGGCCCAGGCAGCCGAGACCGGTGAGTTCATCCCCGACTGGCTGGGCACCCTCAGCGCTATGCTGATCGCTGTGTTCGCCATCCGGCCGGTACGACGGACCTTTCTCGACAGGAATCCAACGGCAAAGCCTGGACGATAGACGATAAAGGCGTGTTTCGCTTGCACCCTCGGCAGTGATCTTTTTGCGAACCTCACTGGAAGCTTCGGCCCGCCATCGGACAGATGGCGGCGATAATGTAGACTATTCACTCGGGTTATTGAGTAGGGGAGTGGCTTTGGAACAGTTTCGCGGTACCACTATTCTTTCCGTGCGCCGGAACGGCAAGGTCGTAATCGGTGGCGATGGACAGGTTTCGATGGGCAACACCGTAATGAAGGGCAACGCGCGCAAGGTGCGCCGGCTCTACCGGGACCAGGTGATCGCCGGCTTCGCAGGCGGTACCGCCGACGCCTTTACGCTATTCGAGCGATTCGAGGGCAAGCTGGAGAAGCATCAGGGCAATCTCACCAGGGCCGCCGTCGAACTGGCCAAGGATTGGCGCACCGACCGGGCCCTGCGCCGCCTGGAGGCCCTGCTGGCGGTGGCGGATCACACCGCATCACTGGTGATCTCGGGCAACGGTGACGTCATCGAACCTGAAGAGAGCCTGATCGCCATCGGCTCCGGCGGACCCTTCGCCCAGTCGGCGGCACGTGCCATGCTGGACACCACCGAGCTCGAAGCCCGCGAGATCGTAGAGAAAGGTCTCCATATCGCCGCTGACATCTGTATCTACACCAACCACAATCTGACTATCGAAACACTTGAAGAAACCACTGAGGACACTGAGCTGTCGCAAGGGCAGGCCTCGACCTGAACGAGCCATTCGTCGGTCATCGTAAACACGCCAGCAGCTTGCAGGAACCTATGAGTTTGGATGCATCATTTCCTCTGCACGCTTTTTGGCTCAACGATGATCCATTGCCCTCTGTGTACTCTGTGGTTTAAAGGACCGACATGAGCGAAATGACACCCCGAGAAATCGTCCAGGAACTGGACAAGCACATCATCGGCCAGTCTGCGGCAAAGCGGGCGGTCGCGGTGGCCCTGCGTAACCGTTGGCGCCGCTCCCGGGTCGATGAGGCGCTGCAGGGCGAGATCACGCCCAAAAACATCCTGATGATCGGGCCCACCGGCGTCGGCAAGACCGAAATCGCCCGCCGGCTGGCCAAACTGGCCAACGCGCCGTTTATCAAGGTGGAGGCGACAAAGTTCACCGAAGTGGGCTATGTCGGGCGGGATGTGGAATCCATCGTTCGCGATCTGGTGGAATTTGCCATCAAAATGACCCGCGAGCAGGAGATGGCAAAGGTGCACCACCGCGCCTGGGAAGCGGCCGAAGAGCGGATCCTCGATGCCCTCCTGCCGCCGGCCCGCGGCTATGAGGACAGCGGTCAGGCCGCCGACTCCGGCACCCGACAGAAGTTTCGCAAGAAGCTCCGCGAAGGCGATCTGGACGAGAAGGAGATCGATATCGAAGTGCAGTCGACGCCGGTCGGGGTGGAGATCATGGCCCCTCCGGGTATGGAGGAGATGAGCAGTCAGCTCCAGAGCCTGTTCCAGAACATGGGCGGACAGCGCACCAAGTCCCGCCGCATGCGGATCAAGGAGGCCTTCAAGCAGCTGACCAGCGAGGAAGCGGCCAAGCTGGTCAACGAGGAGGAGATCAAATCCCGTGCGCTGCACGCGGTGGAGCAGCACGGCATCGTCTTTCTCGATGAGATGGACAAGATCACCGGCCGCTCGGAGCAGAGCAAGGGACCCGATGTCTCCCGCGAGGGCGTGCAGCGCGACCTGCTGCCACTGGTGGAGGGCTCGACCATCTCAACCAAACACGGCATGGTGCGTACCGATCACATCCTGTTCATCGCCTCCGGCGCCTTCCACCTGGCCAGGCCCTCGGACCTCATACCGGAACTCCAGGGCCGGCTGCCGATCCGGGTGGAGCTCGACCCCCTCGGCACCGAGGAGTTCGTGCGCATCCTGACCGAACCGGATGCCTCCCTGACCGAACAGTACCGGGCCCTGCTGGCCACCGAGGGGGTGACCGTGGAGTTTGCCAAAGAGGGCATCCGCCGGCTGGCCGAAATTGCCTGGCAGGTCAATGAGGGCACGGAGAACATCGGCGCCCGGCGGCTTCATACGGTCATGGAACGGCTGCTGGAGGACATCTCCTACCGCGCCGCCGACCAGTCGGGACAGAGCGTGATGGTGGATGCCGCCTATGTGAACGAGCAGTTGGCGGACCTTGCGGGAGACGAAGACCTGAGCCGCTATATTTTATGATTCGGGGCACACATCAATTACGCACCGCAGAGGCGCGGAGTACGCAGAGAGCCGCAGGCCTTGCTGGACCGGGTTTGGCCGCACCTTCAAATCTCCGCGCCCTCTGCGGCGGATTTGTGAATTTTGGCTCGGGGGCAAAAGACGATTGAATCCGTCCCTACAGACCCCCACCTTCATGTTGTTAAAGAATCTCACGGATCTACTGAGGAATTGCCATGAGTACGCCCAGCCCCACCGACATCGTGCTACACAGGAACAACAGGACACTGGAAATCACCTTCTCCGACGGCACGCGGTTCGAGCTGCCAGTGGAGTACCTGCGGGTCTACTCCCCGTCGGCCGAGGTGCGCGGCCACGGTCCCGGCCAGGAAACCCTTCAGGTAGGCAAAGAGGATGTCAATATCGAGAGCCTGGAGCAGGTGGGCACCTATGCCATCCAGCCGCACTTCGATGACGGCCATGACAGCGGCATCTACTCCTGGGATCTGCTCTACGACCTGGGGGTAAACTTCGAAAAGAACTGGCAGCAGTATCTGGATCGCCTCGAAAAGGCCGGCCACCAACGCAAAACAGAGACCTAGCCCGGATTATTCATCGCAAAGACACAAAGGACGCAAAGCTTTGATTGCTGTGGTTTTTCCTGTGTGGCCCCCGGTTCTGCCGTTTCCGATGATTTTCGGCGGCGCTTGGCGATTAGCCTTTGAATTCTTTGCGCCTTTGCGGTTAATTTATGAATTTTCCGGGCTAGCAGCCTGTCGGACTTCACCAATCGTAGCGAGGGAAAGCCACGAAAGGAAGCCGGGGCATTATCGCGGCTTCCGCCGCTCCTACACTGCTCCTGCCAGAGTTAACAAACAATCACCGGAATCGATGCCATGAGCGAGCAGGACACCACCCACTTCGGCTACCAGCAGGTGCCGAAAGGCGAAAAGGCCGAACGGGTCGCCGACGTATTCCACTCGGTAGCGGCGAAATACGATCTGATGAACGACCTGATGTCGGTTGGCGTTCACCGTCTGTGGAAGCGCTACACCATCGAAATGAGCGGCGTTCGGCACGGCCAGCGCGTACTCGACCTCGCCGGCGGCACCGGTGATCTGGCGGGCAAGTTTTCGGAGCTGGTGGGCCCCGAAGGGGAGGTGGTACTCGCCGATATCAACGCCTCGATGCTGGAAGTGGGCCGGCAGCGGCTGGTCGACAGAGGCCTGGTCGGCAACATCGAGTTCGCGCAGGTGAATGCCGAAGAGCTGCCCTTCCCGGACAATCACTTCGACTGCATCACTATCGCCTTCGGACTGCGCAACGTGACCGACAAGGACAAGGCGTTGGCCTCTATGTTGCGGGTACTAAAACCGGGCGGGCGGCTGCTGGTGCTCGAATTCTCGAAGCCGAGAGCGCCGGGGCTGGGGCCGATCTATGATGCCTACTCTTTCTCGGTGCTGCCGAGACTGGGCGCCATGATCACTGGCGATCGGGAGAGTTACCGCTACCTCGCCGAATCGATCCGCATGCATCCGGACCAGGAGAGCCTCAAAGCCATGATGGAGGCGGTCGGTTTTGAGCGGGTGGATTACTACAATCTGACTGGGGGCATTGTCGCCCTGCATCGCGGGTTCAAGTTCTGAGGGGGCTGTAGGACGGCCTTCAGGCCGTCGAGTCTTGATGGGCTAAAGCCCGAACTGCAAGGGGTGTTTACGGAGGCGGAATGGGTAGCGCATCAATGATCCCGATGGCAGCCTTGGCCGGGCTGGAGCAGGCCATGAATGCCATCATCGCGCTGGATCCGGACACGCAGCGGCGGTTGTCGCGGCTCGAGGGGCGAGTGGTCGCCATCGAATTGCGGGGTACCGGCCTTTCGCTGTTTGCGGTCCCGGGTAAAGCAGGCCTGCGCCTGATGGGTCATCACGACAAGCCTGATGCCACACTGCGCGGCAGTCCCCTCGCCCTGTTGCGTATGGGGGTGGGGGGCGATACCCAGGGGCTTTTCGCCGGAGACGTCCAAATCGAAGGCGATGTGGAAATCGGACAGCGCTTCAAGCACATCCTTGATGCAATGGAGATCGACTGGGAGGAACACCTTTCCAGCCTGACCGGTGATATTATCGCCCACCAGGTCGGCAATGTTTTCCGAAGTCTGGCCTCCTGGCGCCAAACCGCCTCCGATACCCTGGTCCGGGATACCGGCGAATACATCCAGGAGGAGCTGCAAATGCTGCCGGGGCGCGGCGAGGTGGACCACTTCATGGACGAGGTAGACACGCTGCGCACCGATGTCGATCGGCTGGAGGCCCGTATTCGGCGTCTGCAGGGCGAGTCGTTTTAATTCAAGCTGTCGGCCGACTTCATTCATCTCTGCAGCTGATGTATCGAACGCTTCGGACTTTCTTTGCGTTAGAGCAGGCTTTACGGTACAAAGCCGAAGCGTTTCCGACCGAGCCCGACATGCCGACCACCAAGCCTGAACATTACGAGGGAAGCCCGTGATTCGGCCTTCACAGGCATTCCGCCTGATCTACATCAGCTGGATTATGGCCAAGCACGGACTGGACGAGCTGCTCCTGTCCATTCCCCTGTTCCGCCCCATCCGCTTCCTTCGCCACCTGATGTGGTGGCGACTGCTGCGTGAGCGCGATGTTCCGCGCGGTGTGCGCATTCGCCGGGCACTCGAAGATCTGGGCCCCATCTTCGTCAAGTTCGGCCAGATCCTCTCGACCCGCCGCGACCTGCTGCCCGATGATATCGCCCGGGAGCTGGAGCACCTCCAGGATCGGGTACCGCCGTTCCCCGGCGAGTCCGCCCGAAGCATTATCGAAGCCGCCTACCGCAAGCCGATCGACCAGATCTTCGCCGAATTCGACGAGACCCCGATTGCCTCCGCCTCCATTGCGCAGGTCCACGCCGCCCGGCTGCTGGACGGCCCGGAAGTGGTGGTGAAGGTGCTGCGGCCCGATATCGCGCCGGTGATCCGCCGCGATCTGGGGCTGATGTACATCCTGGCGGGCAATATCCAACGCTACTGGAAGGAGGGTCGGCGCCTGCGGCCGGTCGACGTCGTAGCGGAGTTCGAAAAGAATATCTGGGATGAGCTCGATCTGATGCGCGAGGCGGCGAACGCGTCGCAACTACGCCGCAATTTCGAGGGTTCGCCGGATCTCTATATCCCGGAGATCTACTGGGATTACAGTCGTCGTAATGTGATGGTGATGGAGCGAATCTACGGCATCCCCATCGGTCGCATGGACGAGTTGCGTGCGGCCCAAATCGACTTCAAGGCGTTGTCGGAACGGGGCGTGGAGATCTTCTTCACTCAGGTATTCCGTCACAATTTCTTCCATGCCGACATGCATCCGGGGAATATTTTCGTTACCCCCGAGGGCCAGTATATCGCCGTCGATTTCGGCATCGTCGGCACACTATCAAACGAAGACAAGCGTTATCTGGCCGAGAATTTCATCGCCTTCTTCCGTCGCGACTACCATCGCGTGGCCCAGCTGCACGTGGAGTCCGGCTGGGTACCGAAGGAGACCCGGGTGGATGAGTTCGAGTCGGCCATCCGCACCGTCTGCGAACCCATTTTCGAGCGGCCTTTCTCGGAGATCTCCTTCGGACAGCTCCTGCTGAACCTGTTTCAGACGGCGCGCCGTTTCAATATGGAGGTCCAGCCCCAGCTGGTACTGCTGCAGAAGACGCTGCTGAATATCGAAGGGCTCGGACGGCAGCTCTACCCCGACTTGGACCTCTGGCAGACGGCCAAGCCCTTCCTCGAGCGCTGGATGAGCGAGCAGCTCGGTGTCCGGGCACTTGCCAACCGGCTGAAGGATGCCGCCCCACAGTGGAGCGAGAAGATACCGGAGCTGCCCATGCTCTTTCACGATACGCTCCAGCGGGCACGTGACGGGCGCCTCCGGATCAACACCAACCCCGAAGAGCTGCAGCGGATCCGCAACGAGATCCGCCGCGCCAATCGGCGCACAGTGGCGGCGGTGGTGGGTGGGACACTGGTGCTGGGTGCCGCCCTGATCAAGGGGTTGGACGGATATGCTCCCACCATGCTTGCAGGAGTACCGCTTTCCAGTTGGATTCTCGGGGTTAGTGGCGGACTGGTGTGGCTCACGCTGTGGCTGGATAGCGACTGATTCGTACCGCGACGAACGTAGCGTTATAATGGCGGGCAGACCCTTTCGGCCCATCCGGCTTCGCGGGGACCATGAAACGCCTCATCCTCGATCGCAGACTCTGGCCCCTCCCTATTGCTCTCTGGACAGCCGTGGTTGGTATCTCTTTCGCCTGGAATGTGCTGGATATCGATCGTGATACGGAAGCCCTGGCGACCACCCGCGCCCATCTAATGGCCGAAGTGCTCGAATCCGTCCGGCTCTGGAACGCCCGGCATGGGGGCGTCTATGCACCCGTCAGCAAAGGCACTCTGCCGAATCCTCACCTGCAAGTCCCGGATCGGGATCTCGAGCTTCCGTCAGGCAAGTCACTGACACTGATCAATCCCGCCTACATGACCCGTCAGATCGCCGAAATCCTGGCCGAAGGAGTGGACGGGGTACGCATGGACATAACCAGTCTGAAGCCGCTCAATCCCGACAATAAACCGGATCCCTGGGAAGCGGAAGCGCTCAAGGCCCTGGAACGTGGTCCCGGCAGTACCGCCACATTCGCAGGATCCGGAGAGGGGGCCATATTCCGCTATATGGCGCCATTGGTTACCGAAAAACCGTGCCTCCAGTGCCATGAACATCAAGGGTACCGGGTGGGGGATATTCGTGGCGGCATCAGCGTGACGTTACCTGTCGGAACGCTGCTCTCTTCGAGCCGGATGCAGCGCAACCGAATCGCAGGGACTCATGGGGCCGTGTGGTTGCTGCTTTCCGTGCTCACGGTGGCGGGATTATCGCGGCTGCGGACACAAATGCTCTCCCTGAAAAAGGCGAAGGAAGATCAACAAGCCCTCGTACTGGTCAGAACCCGCGAGCTACGCGAAGAGATTGCCGAACACGAGCAGACCGAGAATCGACTGCGCCTCCTGCTGGAGTCGTCCGGAGAGGGTATATACGGAGTGGATACCCGGGGCCGCTGCACCTTCTGCAACCCGATCGCCCTGCAGCTTTTAGGTCTGGAACGAAGCGAACAGATTATCGGTCGCGATGTTCACGAACGGGTGCATGGCGCGTGGCACGGCTCGGCTCCGGATTGCGGCGCAGATTGCCCATTAAAAAGGGCCTATCAGCACGGAGAGGCGGCCCACATTGAGGAGGGAACCTTTTGGACGGCCCACGGCCGGTCTTTGCCGGTCGAATACAGGGCACACCCGATTCATCACAACGGCGAGTTGGTAGGGGCGGTGGTAACCTTTGCCGATATCTCCTCCCGCAAGGCCTCCGAACAGCAGCTTCGCAAGCTTTCACAAGCCGTTGAGCACAGCCCAGAATCGGTAATCATTACCGACGCGGAAGGCTGTATCGAATACGTGAATGCCCACTTCCAGGCGTCGACCGGATATGCCTCCGAAGAGGTCATCGGTAAAAACCCACGCCTGCTGCAATCCGGAGAGACCCCTGCCGAGACCTACGAGGCGATGTGGCGCACCATTACCGACGGGCAGGTCTGGCATGGCGAATTCCGCAATCGACGCAAGAACGGCGAACTGTTCTGGGAAGAGACCTCGATCGCGCCGATCACCGATGAGACGGGACGTGTTACCCACTTCGTGGGGATTAACGAGGACATCACAGAGCGCAAAAGGCTCGAAAAGCAGATTTGGCGTCAGGCCAACTATGACGAACTCACCGGGCTCGTGAACCGCCACCTATTGCTCGATCGGCTCGAGCATCGACTGCATCGGGCGAAACGCGATCAGAGATGCTTCGCGCTGCTATTTATCGACCTGGATGGTTTCAAAGAGGTGAACGACACGCTGGGCCATGACGCTGGCGACGAACTGCTGCGACAGGTGGCCAATCGTCTACTGAATTGTGTACGAGAGGGCGATACCGTGGCGCGAGTGGGCGGCGATGAATTCACGGTCATCCTGCCCCGACTTCATAGGCCTGAAGCCGGGGTGCGTGTGGCGGAGAAGATCCTCGCCGCCCTGGCCCATCCGTTCACCATCGGGGGCAAGACCGTCTCCACTTCCGCCTCCATCGGCATCGCCACCTACCCCGATGACGGAGAGGACGCCGCCACCCTGATGAAGAATGCCGACAGGGCCATGTACGCCGTCAAGCACCGGGGGCGCAGCGGCATCATGATGTTCTGCGAATTCGGAAGGAATTGAAGGTTTTCGCGGCAAGCCGTCTAGGATTAGCCTTGATAGCAAGGAGGCCCAGGACGAGCACGGGGAAATTTTACGGTACACCCCCGTCTCCCCCGTGGTTAATGCTCTTCAGCTCTGCCGATTATTACTGTTCCAGGCGACTGCGGGCAGCGGTAACGGCCTCCAGAATAGCCTTACCACGCTCGCCAACGCTGTCCACATAGCTGTCACGCACGGGCATTGCGGCGTTTCGGAACGCTTCACGCTCCTCGTCAGTTAGCCGCACCACCTGGATATCGCTCTCCTCGCGGATAGTCTCCAGACGCTCCCGGTTGAAGCGCTGCTGCAGCTCGAAGATCTCGTCATCCAGCTCGGCGCGTACCGATTCCACCAACTCCCGATCCGACTCGCTCAGACCAGCCATAAAGGCGGGATTGGCCACCAGGGTGGAGACAAACGGCAGGTGGTTGGCGAAGGTCATCACCTCCTGCACCTCGTAGAAGCTCATCTCCTCGATGGCGAATACCGGATTGACTTGTCCATCGATCATATTGAGCTGAAGGGCGCTGTAGACCTCGGAATAGGGCATGGGAGTCGGATTGGCACCGTAGGCCTCATAGGCCTCCACCAGCAGTGGCGACGGCATAGTCCGGATCTTGAAGCCCTCGAAGTCCGACGGACTACGCAGCGGGCGGTCTCCGGTCCACACCATCCAGCCTTCCTGGACCATGCTGAGCAATAGCAGGTTTTTTTCCCGATAAGCCTCACTGAGCAGGCGCTTCAGTTCTCCACTACCGGTAAAGATCTGCTGATTGACCTGCTCGTCGTCAGAGAAGAGGAAATGCAGTGAAAAGGCCTGCACCTCGGGAATGACCGACCCCAAGTGGCCCGGGGAGGCAAAGGCAAATTGCACGACGCCATTTTGCACCTGTTCCGTCAGCTGGGCAGAAGAGCCAAGGGCTCCGTAGGGATAGACGTTGACCTTGATGCGGCCTTCACTGCGCTCTTCGACCAGTGCCTTGAAGCGTTGGGCATAGGCGTCCTGCACGCTGCCCTCAACCTCTTCCAGCGCAAACCGAATCTGCGGCTCGCCAGAGCAGCCGGCCACCAGGAGAACAACCGTAAAAAGCAGAAAAAATCGTCGCATGGGTAATCCATTCCTTATTCGGTAATTCAAATGTTCACCGCGAAGACGCAAAGGCCGCAAAGAAGAGCTGTGGATTAGCAACGCATCGGCACACTGGGCTCGAGGTTACGGTTTCCGCTCTTTGCGTCTTTGCGGTTAAGCGGTCAAATCAAGGTCTATTTCACACTAACACAGAAACCCCGGGACCGCCCTGCAGCCACTTTTGGTGAAATCGCGCCGCCAGGCCGCTATCCTGTAGGCCAATTTCCATCGAAGATGTTCCCGTGGCAAGCCGTTTTTTACCCCTGATCACAAAGGCTGATCGCCTGCTGGAGGCGTTTGAACGGCTGGTGCTGAGTGCCAGCATTCTGCTCATGGCCGCGGTGAGCATCGCCAACGTGGCATCGCGGAACCTGTTGGGCCAGAGCTTCACCTTTGTAGAAGAGCTCAACCAGATCCTTATGATACTGATCACCTTCGTGGGTATCGGCTACGGAGTTCGCCACGCCCGCCATATCCGCATGTCGGCGATTTACGACCAGCTCAAGGGCACGGTGCGCAAGGCGCTGATGGTAATCGTCTCTCTGGCCACCGGGATTCTACTACTGGTGCTCGCCTGGTATGCGGTCCAGTATGTCATCGGCGTTTATCGCACGGGCAGCGTGACCCCGGCGATGCGGGTCCCGCTCTACCTGGTCTATGCCTGGGTGCCGGTCGGCTTCGTGGTGGGCGGGATTCAATACCTGCTGGCCGCCTGGCGCAATCTCACCACGCCGGGCGTGTACCTCTCCTTTCAGCAAAAAGAGGCCTATGAGCCGCCGGCCGGAGGGGAAACCTGATGGTAGTGCTGCTGTTCGGCGTGATGATCGTGCTGCTGTTCATGGGATTCCCCATGATGATACCGCTCATTGCCGCCGCCCTGGCACTGATGTGGGTCTATTTCCCCTTCACGGATCCGGCCATTCTCGTCCAGCAGATGATCGGCGGCGTCAGCCCGGCGGTGCTGACGGCGGTGCCCATGTTTATCTTTGCCGCCGACATCATGACCAAGGGGCACACCGCCGACCGCCTGCTGGATCTGGTCATGCGCTTCGTGGGCCATGTGCGCGGCGGGCTACCCATTACCACGGCGCTCTCGTGCACGCTGTTCGGGGCCGTCTCCGGCTCCACCCAGGCCACGGTGGTGGCCATGGGGGGACCGCTGCGCCCCAAGCTGCTGGAGGCCGGTTATCGGGACAGCTTTGCCATAGCGTTGATCATCAATGCTTCGGATATCGCGCTGCTGATCCCGCCGAGCATCGGCATGATCATTTACGGGGTCGTCTCGGGCACCTCGGTGGGAGAGCTGTTCATCGCCGGGATCGGTCCCGGGCTACTGGTCCTTGTACTGTTCTCGATATATGCCTATCTCATTTCGCGCATACACGGGGTGCCGGTTCAGCCGCGCGCCGGCTGGGCGTTGCGCTGGCAGGCGGTCAAAAAGGCGGCGCTGCCCCTGGGCTTTCCGGTGATCATCATCGGCGGCATCTACAGCGGGATCTTCAGCCCCACTGAAGCGGCCGCCGTGTCGGTGTTCTACGCGCTGGTTTTGGAGCTGTTCATTTTTCGCGCGGTAGCCTTCAGGGAGTTGCCGTCCCTGGCGCTATCCACCGGCCTGATCACCGCCGTGGTATTCATCCTGGTGGCCGCGGGCACGGCCTTCTCCTGGACCATCTCCTTCGCGCAGATTCCCGATCAACTCCTCGGTGGTCTACTCACTGAAGCGGCGGGCAATCCCCAAATGGTACTGGCGGTGATCGCCGTGGCATTCTTCGTGGGCTGCATGTTTGTCGACCCCATCGTGGTCATCCTGATACTTACCCCGATCTTCGCTCCGGTGGTCGATCGGGCCGGCATCGATCCGGTACTGGTGGGCGCCCTGGTTACCCTTCAGGCCGCCATCGGCTCCGCCACTCCACCGTTCGGTTGCGATATCTTCACCGCCATGGCCATTTTCCGGCGGCCATACCTGGAGATCATCCGCGGCACGCCGCCGTTCATCTTCATGCTGCTGATCGCCAGCGTGCTGCTCATCGCCTTTCCGTCGATCGCCCTGTTCCTGCGGGATTTGGCGTTCCGGTAAGAGGTAGAAACGGCTTAAAACCTTGGTGGGTCACGCGCGCCCAGCCCACCCTCTCATAACCCAGTCCGGTTTTGAACTTGGGTTTCCTTTGCGCCCTTTGCGCCTTTGCGGTTCGACAATCATCAAGGCCGCTGGAGGGTGGCCTCGACCTCATCGCGTTTGGCCTTGCCGGCGAGCAGCTCGACGAGGTGGAGGGCGAAGTCCATGGCGGTGCCGGGTCCGCGGGAGGTGATCACCTTGCCGTCCTGCACCACCGGGTCCTCGACGTAGGTGAGGTTGGGAATTTCCATCTTGTCGATGAAGCCGGGGAAGCTGGTCGCCTTTCTGCCGGTCAGCAGGCCGGCGTTGGCCAGGACCTTGGGCGCGGCGCAGATGGCGGCAATATACTCGTCCTTGCTGGCCATCTTCTTCAGCAACTCACCAATCCGTGGATCGTTGTCGAGCCGCTCGGCTCCGGGAGCGCCACCCGGCAGGACCACCATATCGAAATCGTGCGCCAGCGCCTCCGCCAGAGTGGTATCCGGGAGCAGGGTGACGCCCCGGGAGGCCTTTACGGGGCCCTCGGTCAGACCGGCGGTAACCACATCGATCCCGCCGCGTGTCAGCAGGTCGATGATGGTTACGGCTTCGAGTTCTTCGCAGCCCTCTGCGAGGGGTACAAGGACGCTTGCCATTGCTCGATACTCCGTTCGTTGCGTCGGTGGATGAGTTTGGAAACCGGAACCAGCCGGATACCCTGAGCTTTTAGCTGAGGCAGCAGTTTTTGCAATGCCCCGATAGTCTCGGGATAGGGGTGGCCGATGGCAATCGCGGCACCGGTCTTCCCGGCAAAGGTGACGGCCTTTTGGAACTGGCCCATAATCGCGTCCTGGTCCCGGACGTTATCCAGAAAGATATCACGACGGGTGGCCGACACGCCGTACTCCTCCGCGAGGAGGACAGCCACGCTGCGCCGGGCTGTACGGCTGTCCACGAAATACAAATCACCGGACGCGGCGAGTTCGGCCATCAACCAGCCCATGTGACCCGGGTGACGGGTCAGGAGGCTGCCCATGTGGTTATTCACGCCCCGCACGTGGGGAACGGACTTGAGGTCGTCCAACAACGTACGGCGGAACTTCTCATGGGTCATATCGAGGGTAAGACCGCCGGGACCGAGGCGATCCCTGTTCACCGAATCCATCGGCAGGTGGAGCATGACCTCTTTGCCCAGGTTGTGTGCCAGGCGCGCAAGAGGCCGCGAGTGGGGGGTATGGGGGAGGAATGCATAGGTAAGTGCCCCCGGGAGCCGAACCGCACGCCGACCCTCCGGCAAGCGATCGCCCAGGTCGTCGATGATAATGGCCATCCGCGGTGCATCATCCGCAGTGGCGGTAAACGAAATGGCCGCGCCCAAAAGCGCGGCCATTAACGTACGAAACAGCAAGTTGAACTCTCCTCGGGACCAGTCCCTATCCTATCCTGAGTCCGTCCGGGAAACAGAAGCCTACTCGGTGCGGGCCTGAAGGATATTAAGGCCTTTGAGCAACGTCAGCGCCTGATGCAGGGCGTAGTCCTGGCTCGCAAGCGGCTCGCCTTCTTCTTGTTCTTGATTATCGCTAACGTCTTTCCCGGGTTGTTCTTCTTTTTCCTTGCCGTTCGAGAGGTGATGGTTCAGATCGGCCTCCTTCAACGGAACGAATTCCTCGTCCGATTCGGCAAACGTCAGCGCATCAAGCGTAATGTCGGGCTTGATGCCCTCGGCCTGAATCGAACGACCGGAGGGGGTGTAGTAACGGGCGGTCGTCAGCTTCACCGCGGTGCTGTTGCTCATCGGAAAGATGGTCTGCACCGATCCCTTACCAAACGAAGGCGTACCCATGATAACCGCGCGTTTGTGATCCTGAAGGGCACCGGCCACAATCTCTGAAGCCGAAGCGGAGCCGCTGTTGATCAGCACCACCATCGGTGCTCGCTTGACGATATCTTCCGGGGTGGCCTTGAAACTCAGCTTGGAATCCGAGGCGCGTCCGTCGGTATACACAACCAACCCATCCTCCAGAAAGGCATCGGCCACACCTACAGCGGCACCCAGAACGCCCCCGGGATTATTACGCAGATCGAGCACCAGCCCGCGGAGACTACCGCCATTCTCGGCCTTTAATTCGGAAACAGCCCGCTCCACATGCTCGGTGGTATGGTTCTGGAAGTTGGTAATCCGCAAATAGCCATAACCGTTCTCCAGGGTGCGACTCTTGACGCTTTTGACCTTGATAATAGCGCGGGTGATGGTCACCTTGAGCGGCTTGTCTACCCCTTCCCGGACAATCGTCAACGTTATGTCCGTGCCCGGCTTGCCGCGCATGATCTTCACCGCCTCACTAAGCTCCAGTTCCTGCACAGGGGCATCGTCGAGGCGAATCACCAGGTCACCAGCCTTGACGCCGGCTTGCTGGGCAGGAGTGTCATCAATGGGGGAGACCACCTTGACAAAGCCATCTTCCATGCCCACTTCGATGCCGAGACCGCCAAACTCACCGGTCGTGCCGACCTGGAGTTCCTTGAACTCTTCTTCGTTCATGAAGGCGGAATGGGGATCAAGGCCGCTCAACATCCCGCGAATGGCGTATTCGAGCAACTGCTCGTCTGTGACATCCTCGACGTAGTCGCCCTTGATTTTTCCAAAAATCTCACTAAAGCTGCGTAACTCTTCCAGCGGCAGAGTTTTCGACTCCGGCCGGTCGGCAAGGACACTACCACCCATTCCGAAGGAAAAGCCGAGCACCAGTCCCATTGCCAGGATCAGGATGAAACGTGAAGAAGACTTCATGAACCACTCCGGTTAAATGTTTTTTCCGCGATATCGCGTCGTCCCTGAGGCTTTCGGCTTCGCAACCATAGGGAATAGTACTGCACTATAAGATGCCTTCCAGCCTTCCGAGTTCCACCCAAGGCAACCGCATAGACTTCGATGCCACGGGACACCCCCCGGTTGCACAATGAGGTGAAGGCCGACTGTGCCTGCGGAGCAGCGGGATATTGCGACTCAGCGCCGACACCAGCTTACCGGATCTTTTGGGCGGCCGTCGTGACGAATCTCGAAATAGAGCGCCGTCCGCTCCTGGCCGCCGCTGGACCCCAGTGCGGCAATCACCTCGCCGGCCTCGACCCAGTCCCCTGCCTCCTTATATAGACTCTCGTTATGACCGTAAAGCGTCATGTACCTATCATCATGGTCGACGATGATAAGCAAGCCGTAGCCCCGCAGCCATTCGGCAAAAGCCACCCGTCCCCGAGCCACCGACTGCACCGGCTGACCTTCTTCGCCATCAATCAGCACGCCCTGCCAACGTGATCCGGTCTGCCTGCGCGGAGTTCCGAAACCAGCCAGAATCCGCCCCTCGCTAGGCCATTTCAGCTGGCCACGGAGTTTGCCGAACGGCTGAAAATCACCTGCTTCGGGCGGAATATCCGCCAGTGCCTTCGCGAGGGCCTCTAACAGCCGCTCGAGTTCCTCGCGGTCTGCGTGCATCTGCTCGAGACGATCGTCCTTGCTGCGGATCTCCCGCTCGAGCGCGGCGATAATAGTCTGGCGTTCTCCGCGGGAGGCCTCCAGTCGCTCCCGCTGCTTCCGTTGCTGCGATGTTAACCGATTCAGGCGGCGGGTCTCATCATCGATTTCGACACGAACCGCCTCGAGCCGTTCCAGTGTCGTGAGTAGCGCATGGATGCGTTCGCTACGGGCCCGGTTCAGGTAATCGTAGTAGGTCAGCATGCGCCCGATAGCGGCCGGGTCTTCCTGATTAAGCAGGATTTTGAGGTATTCCTGGCGGCCGGTGGCGAATGCGGCCCGTACCTGCTCTGCCAGCCGATCGCGCTGAACGTCCACGGTGGCGTTGAGTCCGGTACGTTCGGCTTCGAGATCCTTCAGTTTGAGAAGCTGTTCTTTGAGACGCCCATCAAGGCTTCGCAGCCGGCGTTTAACCCCGCCGATCGCCT
Source organism: Thiohalomonas denitrificans (assembly GCF_016841685.1). Classification (GTDB taxonomy): domain Bacteria; phylum Pseudomonadota; class Gammaproteobacteria; order Thiohalomonadales; family Thiohalomonadaceae; genus Thiohalomonas; species Thiohalomonas denitrificans_A. Next base: position 5,896 of record NZ_JAENYR010000055.1, on the reverse strand, counting down.
CTTCGACTTCACGCAACTGACGGCGCTGCCCGGCATGGCGACCACGGGTACTCTCCAGGTCCTGGCGGAGCTCCGTGATAAGCGCCTTGATCCGCTTGAGCTCGGCCTCTTTGGCCTCACGCTCGCCAGCCTCGGCCCCGCCGACCAAGACCAGGGTAATGGCGAGCAACAAGCCCGATAATTTCATTCGTTCCTGCCCCTTCGTCTTGATCAGCTTGCCGGATATCGCAAGGCAACCGCATACGGAAGTGAGCGGTGTAACTCCTTGATATCAGGTCGTCGGCACCGAGTACAGGAGCATGCGTTCATCTGCCCCATACCCACGGGGCCACGGAGAGCTCGGGGCAAGCGGCCTCTCTCTTTTTCTCCCCGTATGCCGCCGTGGTTAAAGAACCTTCCCCTGCTCCTCGCCCGATGGTTCGATCAGCGAGCGTCCGGTCATTTCCGTGGGCGGGGAGATGCTCAACAATTCCAGCATGGTGGGGGCGACATCGGCAAGGATGCCCTTTGAGAGCTTGAGCTGCCGGGGGCCGCAATAGATCAACGGCACCACATTGCCGGTATGGGCCGTATGGGGCTGACCGGTACCCATACCGACCATCTGTTCGGCGTTGCCGTGATCAGCCGTAATCAGCATTTCCGCGCCAACCTTCTCCACCGCCCCGGCCAGCCTGCCCAGGCAACCGTCCAGAAATTCGATAGCCCTTACCGTGGCCTCGAAATTGCCGGTATGCCCCACCATATCGGGATTGGCGTAGTTGCAGATGATGACGTCGTAGCGGCTGCTCTCGACCGCTTCGATCAGCTTATCCGTCAATTCACCGGCATTCATCTCCGGCTGCTCATCGTACGTAGAGACTTGCGGAGACGGAACCAGCAAGCGGTCCTCGAATTCAAACGGCTCTTCACGCCCACCGTTGAAAAAGAAGGTGACGTGAGCGTACTTCTCGGTTTCTGCAATGCGCAACTGATGCAGGCCGAAATTGGCAATGTACTCACCGAGCACGTTGCGCATCCGCTCCGGGGGAAAGGCAACCGGAATATCGAAGTCGGCGTTGTACTCGGTAAGGCTGACGAAACAGCCGAGTTTCGCATGGCGCTTGCGCTCGAAGCGGTCGAAATCCGCTTCGATGAACGGACGGGTGATCTGGCGGACCCGATCGGAGCGGTAGTTCATGAACACCACCACATCCCCGTCCTCAATCTTTACAGGCCCTTCACCTTCGGGAGCAATGATGGTGGGCTTGACGAACTCATCGGTCTCGCCGCGCTCGTAGGCCATCGCCAACGCCTCATCGGCGCTGGCGGCCCGGTAATCAGCCCCGCTGCCGGTCATGGCGTCATACGCGGCCTGGATACGCGGCCAGCGATTGTCGCGGTCCATGGCGTAGTAGCGACCGATCACGGATGCAAACCGGCCGGCCCCGAGTGTCTCGAACACCCCTTCCATTTTACTGACGGATTCCGCCGCGCTTTTGGGCGGAGTATCCCGGCCATCCAGAAAGGCGTGCATATAGACCCGCTTTGCTCCACGCTCCACTGCGAGCCTGGTCATCGCATGGATGTGATTTTCATGACTGTGCACGCCGCCCGGCGAAAGCAGACCCATGATATGGATGGCCTTGTCGCCCTGGATCGCCACGTCCACGGCCTCTGTGAGCGTGGCATTGGAGTAGAACGAACCGGTTTTGATGGCTCGGCTGACGCGGGTGAACTCCTGATACACCACCCGCCCCGCCCCGAGGTTGAGGTGGCCGACCTCGGAGTTGCCCATCTGTCCGCTCGGCAGGCCCACTTCCGCCCCGGAGGGACGCAGAAAGGCATGGGGGCAATTGCTCCAGAGCCGGTCCCAGACCGGTGTCCGGGCGGAATAAATGGCATTGTGATCGGTTTCTTCTGAATAACCCCATCCATCCAGGACGACCAGGAGGAGAGGCCGGTGACGCTCTTGCGCGGACATAGATTCTTGTTGGATTAGACCGTGAGATAGTTTGTTCTTGCACACCGAACCGCTGGAACCGGAAACGGAACCCGCCATCGAAATCGATATATTCGAATACGGTTCTTTGCAAAGGTATTAATATTGTATATTGTTTGGGGGGATTTTGGCACTTATGCCCAAGGTGAGGGAAATAGAGAATAGTCCATGTCAGAGGAAATGAACCTAATCACGCGTAGCGAGGATATCGATCGCGCCTCCCGTTCACTCAAAGCCATGTCGCACCCGTTGCGGCTCAAAATCCTCTGCACGCTCGGCGATCAGGAGATCAGCGTCCAGGACATCGTCGCGCAGGTGGGGACTTCACAGAGCAACATCTCCCAGCATCTGGCAATCCTCCGGGACAAGGGCATCCTGTCGTCACGCAAGGATGCCAATCGCGTCTTCTATAAGGTGGCCGACTCCCGCACGCTGCGACTGATCGAAATGATGCGCGACGTCTTCTGCACGATGGAGTAGGAAAGAGATTGAATTTCCCTGCCCGAGACCCAATTTGGGGGCAGTGTCATTACATTTTACATAAGAGGTACTCCATGAGTGTCGAACGCGTGGTCCGGATCATCGCCGGCTTTTTCATCCTGCTGAGCCTTGGGCTCGGGGTCGAAGCCAGCCCGATTTTCCACAATGTGAACTGGCTCTGGTTCACCGGTTTTGTCGGGCTCAACCTGTTTCAGAGCGGCTTCACCACCTTCTGCCCGCTGGACAAAATTCTTAAAAAAGCCGGCGTCCCGGTAGCGGGGAGCTGCGGCTAGTGCCCATGTAGTCTGGATGGAGCCACGGCGGAATCCGGAGGCGCTACGCCCGATAGCGGCTTCCCCCGCCCGGATTCCGCTGTAGCTCTCCATCCCAACCACCCTCGCCCGCTTTGAGCCCACAAGGGATTTCCCCTGCACGATCATCACGCCCCCGGCTTCAAAATGTGGGTTATAATCCCTCCCTTTACTACAGTGATCTAATCCTATTTCCATGTCTCAATTGGGTGAATTTGTCGTAAGCCACTGGGACCTGTTCCTGGCCCTTGCCATTATCCTGACCATGCTCATCGGTCAGCCGTTGAGCCGTCGCCTCCGTGGCTTCCACGATGTGGATCCCCAAGAGGCGGTCGGATTGATGAACCGGCAAGATGCGGTCCTTGTCGACGTCCGTGAAGACAAGGAGTACCGCGAAGGCCATGTCGCAGGATCGATGCACGTCCCGCTCTCGGGACTCAACAAGAACCTGGACCGACTGCAAACCGTACAGGACAAGCCGGTCATCGTAGGCTGCCGTAGCGGCCACCGATCCAGCAAAGCCGCCGGTGTGCTGCGCAAACACGGCTTCGAGCAGGTTTATAATCTGAAAGGTGGCATTCTGGCCTGGGAGAATGCCGGGCTGCCGCTCAACACGGAAAAAACCAGGAAAAAGCGTAAGGCCGATAAAAAATAGCCATCGTAAAAGGGGGTTGTTCCATGCCAACTGTCGAGATGTACACCACCGCCAGCTGTCCTTTCTGTGTCCGCGCCAAACGGCTACTGGATAAAAAGGGCGCGGGCTACACCAATTTCGCCATCGATCAGGAGCCGGAACTGCGCCCAGAGATGGAGAAACGCGCGTCGGGCCAGACTTCCGTGCCACAGATTTTCATCGACGACTATCACGTCGGTGGTTATGACGAACTCGTCGATCTGGATATGGAAGGCAAGCTGGACGAAATGCTAGGGCTGAAATAGGGCGCCGCAATGTCCGAAGGACTCCTCGTTGTCTGTCCCCACTGCGACAGCATCAACCGCGTCCCCCCGTCCAAACTGAACGCTGGCGGCAAGTGCGGCCGCTGCAAACAGCCGCTGTTTGCAGGTCGGCCCCTCACCCTGTCAGGCAACGGATTCGACCAGCACATGTTTCGCGGTGATCTGCCGGTTCTGGTGGACTTCTGGGCGCCCTGGTGCGGTCCCTGCAAGATGATGGCCCCGGTGTTTGAACAGGCTGCAGCGGAACTGGAACCGCAGGTCCGTGTGGCGAAGATCAACACGGAAACGGAACAGGCGCTGGCGATGCGCTTTGGTATCCGCAGTATCCCGACCATTGCCCTGTTCAAGGGGGGTCGCGAGGTGGCACGAACCGCCGGAGCCATGGATCTGCGCAACCTTTTGGCCTGGGTACGCAAGCACCTGTAGAGACTTAGCCTCCAGTAGTGCCTGTAGCCGATGGAGGAGCACCATTATCTGATGCCGCGGTTCTGCCACGCATCATCCTACGATTTTCAGGAGTCATCATGGCCGAGAACGAACAACCGAAACAGCAATTCGCCGTCCAGCGCATCTACATCAAAGACCTATCTTTCGAGACGCCCAACACACCCGAAATCTTCACCAAAAAATGGGAACCGCAAGTCAGTGTGGACCTGAACACCCAAGCCCAAAACCTCAGCGAAGGCGTCTATGAAGTGGTGGTCAACGTCACCGCTACCACCAAGATCGATGATCAGACCGCCTACCTGGCCGAGGTGCAGCAGGCGGGCATCTTCACTCTTTCCGGATTCACCGAAGATCAACTGGGGCCGATGCTTCACAGCTTTTGCCCAAACATCCTGTTCCCTTATGCCCGTGAGGCGGTTTCCAGCCTCGCCAATAAGGGCAGCTTCCCGCAGTTGCTGCTGGCGCCGGTGAACTTCGACGCCCTCTATGCCGAGCAGATGAAGAAGCAGTCGGACACGGGCGGAGAAGGCGCCGCGAGCCACTAGTCGAAATCGGCAGTTTCAAATTGAAAATTGCAAATTGCAAATCGGTAGCCGTTCTCGGCGCCGGCTCCTGGGGCACGGCGCTGGCGATCCGGCTGGCGCTCAACGGTCACCCGACGCGACTGTGGGGCCGCGACCCCGGGCGGGTACAGGAAATGGCGGCGGAGCGATATAACCGACGCTACCTGCCGGACACGCAATTCCCCGAACGGCTGACCCCGGAAGCCGATTTGACCCGCGCCCTGAAAGACGTTGCGGCAATCCTGGTGGCGGTGCCGAGCCATGGCTATCGGGAGCTTTTGGAGTGCCTGGCATCCCAAATCCCGACCCGGCTACCGGTGTTCTGGGCCAGCAAGGGTCTGGAATCGGGAAGCCGCAAGTTCCTTCACCAAGTGACCGAGGAGGTGCTGGGCAATGAGCGCCCGACCGGAGTGGTTTCCGGACCGACCTTCGCGGGCGAAGTGGCCCGGGGTCTGCCAACCGCGGTAACCGTCGCCGGTTGTTCGATGGAGGCCGCGCAGCTATTGGCCAGCTACCTTCACTCCCATACTTTCCGCACCTACACCAGTACCGACGTGGTGGGCGTCGAATTGGGTGGCGCCAGCAAGAACGTCCTCGCCATCGCCGCCGGGGTAGCCGACGGCCTCGGATACGGTGCCAATACCCGCGCCGCGCTGATCACTCGTGGGCTGGCCGAGATGATGCGCCTGGGAGCGGCGGTCGGAGGCTCTCCGGAGACGTTCATGGGGCTCGCCGGCATGGGGGATCTGGTCCTCACCTGCACCGATAACCAGTCCCGCAATCGACGGCTGGGACTCGCCCTGGGGCAGGGTCTGATGCTGGAATCGGCCCTGGCGGAGATCGGCCAGGCCGTGGAGGGCGTCAAGTCCGCCCCCGAGATGCTCCATCTGGCACGAGACCATGCCGTGGAGATGCCGATTACGGAACAGGTATGCCGTTTGGTAGAAGGTGATACCAACCCCCAGCAAGCGGTCGAGGCCCTACTGTCGCGGGAGCCCAAGACGGAGGGGGGCTAGATAGCCTGGTGGCGAGTAACGAGTGGCGAGGGGCGCGTGGTGCTCCTCCTGATGAATTTGCCCCCGCTGTCGTTACGAGCCGTGCCCCCAGCTGCGCTGGCCCGAATCAAAGACGAACACTTAGCCGTCATTGCGAGCCGTACC
>NZ_JAENYR010000054.1 GCF_016841685.1 Thiohalomonas denitrificans | reverse complement strand
AATTCGGCAATGTCTCGCTGCTGCACTTCACCGATTGCCATGCACAGCTCAAGCCCGTCTATTTTCGCGAGCCCAACGTCAACCTCGGCATCAAGGGCGCCTACGGGAATGCCCCCCACCTGGTCGGTGACAAGCTGCTGGAACACTTCGACATCAAACCGGGGAGCCTGGAGGCACACGCCTTCACCTATCTCAACTACGGCGAGGCGGCTGAGCAGTACGGCAAGGTCGGTGGTTTTGCGCACCTGTCCACGCTGGTTAAAAGCATCCGCGAGTCGCGTGGTGACGGCAACAGCCTCCTACTGGACGGCGGCGACACCTGGCAGGGCTCCGGGACCTCGCTGTGGACCCGCGGCAAGGACATGGTCGGCGCCTGCAACAGGCTGGGCGTGGACATCATGACCGGCCACTGGGAGTTCACCTACCGTGACGAGGAGGTGCTCGACAACATCAAGGACTTTGACGGTGAGTTCGTGGCACAGAACGTCCGGGTCGATGAGATGGCGATGTTCGACTACCGCTTCGAAGACTTCCCGGATTACAACGAGGACACCGGCCACGCCTTCAAGCCCTACACCATCCGTAACGTGGGCGGCGCCAAGGTGGCCGTGATCGGCCAGGCATTCCCCTATACCCCTATCGCCAATCCGTCGCGCTTCATCCCGGACTGGACCTTCGGCATCCGCGACGACGCGATGCAGAGCCTGGTTGACAACATCCGTGCCAACGAGAAGCCGGACCTGGTGGTGGTCCTCTCCCACAACGGCATGGATGTGGACCTGAAGATGGCCTCGGTCGTCAGCGGCATCGACGCCATCCTCGGCGGCCACACCCACGACGGCATGCCGGCGCCCTCCATCGTCAAGAACCCGGGTGGCAAGACCCTGGTCACCAATGCAGGCTCCAACGGCAAGTTCCTGGGCGTGCTGGACCTGGACGTGCGCGGCGGCAAGGTGCGCGACTTCCGCTATCGCCTCCTGCCAGTCTTCTCCAACATGCTGGACCCGGACTCCGAGATGGAGGCCTACATCGACGAAATTCGCGCCCCCTTTATGAATACGCTGAGTGAAGAGCTGGCGGTAGCCGAAGACCTCCTCTACCGGCGCGGCAATTTCAATGGCACCTTCGATCAGATCATCTGCGATGCGCAGCGTGCGGTCGGCGATGCGCAGATTGCCTTGTCGCCCGGTTTCCGGTGGGGCACCACCGTGCTGCCGGGGCAGGCCATCACGATGGAACACATCATGGACCAGACGGGAACCACCTATCCGGAGACCTACGTGCGCGAGATGGCCGGTGCCGAGATCAAGCTGATCCTCGAGGACGTGCTCGACAACCTCTTTAACGAGGATCCCTACTACCAGCAGGGGGGCGACATGGTGCGGGTCTCCGGGCTCGATTACACCTGTAACCCGACAGCGACCATCGGCAAGCGTGTCAGTGACATGCAGCTCGAAGACGGCACCAAGATTGACGCTGACAAGCAGTACAAGGTCGCGGGTTGGGCCACCGTCGGTTCGCAGTCGCCGGGCGCCCCCATCTGGGAGGTGGTGGCGGAGTATCTGCGCGACCAGAAGACGATCGGTGCGGGCAAGCTCAATACGCCCAAGCTCAAGAACGTGGCCAACAATCCCGGCATCGCCGATTATGCTGGCAAGACTCTGACTTGATCCTTGTCGGAATGCCACGGAGGCGCCCCTGCGCCTCCGTGGTCCATCATGTGCTTGTGAACAGCACGACCAGACCGACCAGCACCGTAACACACAGCATGAGCGCTACCCGCATCGCCATGCGCCCGCCGCAGATCCCCGCCACCAGCCCTACCTTCACGAACGTATTCACCACCGAGGCGATGATGATGCCGCGGACCGCCACCTCCGGAGCGAGGCCGTCCCTGGTCAGCCGGGCCAGCGAGAGGGTGATGGCGTCTACATCGGCAATGCCCGAGAGGGCGGCGGTCAGGTAGATCCCGACATCGCCGAACCAGAGCTGCGCGAATTTCGCCGCCAGCATCACGGCTACCAACAGTGCCGCGAATCTCAATGCCGGAAGCAGTTCAAACGGGTTTTGCAACCGGATCGGCTGCTGCTGGGTCCGACGCTTCTCGCTGAACCAGGTCCACAGGACGAAGCCGTAGCCGACGGCGCTCATGGAGGCCAGTGGCGCTATCAAGATCTCCAGCAGGCCGGGGTTCACGACCGCAACCTCGAGGAGTACACGCGGGAACATGGTTGTGGCAGCGACTACCACGCCCGCTGCCAGCAGTGCATGGATGCTGCGGTTTCTCTTTCCGAGACGCGAGAGGTTCAGGGTGAGGGCTGTGGAAGAGGCCAACCCGCCGAAAATGCCGGTAAGAAAGATGCCGATGCGCGTGCCCGCGATCTTGATGGCGAAGTAGCCGACGAAGGAGATGCCGGCAATCAGCACCACCAGCCACCAGATGACATACGGGTTGAGTGCCCCCGAAGGGCCATAGCCGCTATTCGGAAGAATAGGCAGCAGCACCACCGAGATCAGCAGTAGCTTGAAGGTGGCAAACAATTCACGCTGTTCGAGTTGTGCTACCCATCGGTGGAGGAGCGGCTTTATGCCGAGCAGAGTCGTCATCACCACGGAAGCCGCCGCGGCGATTGCTGTTGAGCCCTGGATGGCAAGGGCGCCGAGCGCAAAGGTCAGCAGTGCCGCAACCACGGTGGTGATGCCGTAACCGCGGTCACTATGGGCGCCAAGAACGTAGGCACTGGTAACGGCAGCGGCGAAGCCGAGATAGGCGATGCCGAGCACCAGCGGACCAAACTGTTCCGCCAGCAGTGCCCAGACCGCACCCAGCAGGCTGATGAGGCCGAAGGTGCGAATGCCGGCGATCCGGTGGCCCTCTTCTTCCTCACGTCCTTGCCAGCCCCGTTCCAGGCCTACCAAAAGCCCCAGGGCCAATGCGATAGCAAGTCGCTGCCAAACGTCGTCCATGACTGGACAGTAATCGATTGTGACTTGCCGTGCCACATCCCTCGATGCGTCGGCAGGGTAAACGCAGACTCACAAGCTTGGTGCTTGAACGCAAGATTAATGGCCCCGGTTTCTTGATTTTTCCTGTTTTCTTTACCAGAAGTTCTGTTGGGCAACCTGAAAATGTCACAACAGGAGGAATCCATGACCGACAACAGCAATGACGCCGCCCGCCGCTTCTTTATCAAGACTATTGCAGCCGTTCCGATTGCCGCCGCTGCGGCGGTTGGTGGTCGTGCAATGGCGGCACTGGTGACCGGGGAGGATCCGACCGCTAAATCCCTCGAGTACACCTCAACGAGTGAGATGGAGGGCCAGGGCTGCGCGAATTGCGCCCTCTACCAGGGCGGCGATGCCCCGGAAGGTGACTGCCCGCTTTTCCCGGGCAAGCAAGTGGTTGCTACCGGCTGGTGTAAATCCTGGGCGCCGAAGCCGTAGCTCCTTGCCCGTGTGTCACTAAAGAGCCCGGCCCTAAGTTCGAGAGGGCCGGACTTTATCAAAGGCCACCGCGGCGCAGTAGCATCTCTTCCGGAGGGGGATTCAGGTAAACCTGCTCGGCAATGTAGAGGTGTGGATGGTGCCGGAAATGGTGCTTCAGGAGTATGATGGGAACGACGAGAGGAATCCGCTCCTGCCGGTACGCCCCGATTACCTCCAGCAACTCCGCCTTGTCTTCCTGCTGCAGGGAGTCCTTCAGGTATCCCATCAAGTGGTAGAGGACATTTGTCTGGAGTTTGATGGTGGCCGGGTGTTTGAGAGCCCTCATAAAGGTCTCCATGTATTCTCCGGCGAGCGGCCGCAGGGGGCGCTTGCCCGCGGCTGCGATCATGCGTCCCAATCGTCGATACGCTTCCAGCCCGTGCGCCATCAGGCTCAGTTTGTGGATGGTGTGAAAGTGAATCAGGGCAGGTCTGGTGAGTCCGGACGCCTCCAGGTTTTGCCAACGCCGATAGGCAAACAAGCGCTCGAGGAAATTGTCGCGCAAGTTAGGGTCCCCCAGCCGACCCTCCTCTTCTACCGGGATCAGGGGATAGGCGGTCATCAAGGCCCGGGCAAACAGGCCGGAGCCGTGGCCCACCTGGCTGTTTTCACCATAGACCTTTACCCGCTCCATGCCGCAGCTTGGCGATTTGCTCTTCAGAATGTACCCCGAAATTTCATTTAGTGTCTGGAGTTGGCGGGTACTGAAGGCTTCTATGGCATCGGTCGCGTCCAGGTTCTTGTCGTGGACCCCGACGAGGCGCGGGTGTTCGGGATTGCCCTCAAGGCGAATAGCGGGACGCGGGACCCCCAGGCCGACGGCGATTTCGGGGCAGATCGGCACGAACTCGAAGAATCGACCCAGGGTTCCAACGATGTAGGCGTCCAGCTTGTGGTTGCCGTCGAAACGGACCGCTTCGCCCAAAAGGCAGCTGCTAATGCCTAACTTCAAGTGCCTGACATCATTCAAGTCCATCATACCGTAATCGTAGATTGAAGACCGGCAAAGCGGCCGTCAGACGGCCAGGCCCATGGGGGCATTGCAGCCGGCCAACTGAAATATTAGAGTTAGTTAATAAAGCTATTGCGGAACGATCATCATCATGACCAAGTCTCAGCGCGGCCCGGCTGTCGAACACTTCTCGGACCTGCTCAAAATCCAACCCGACGGGAGCCCCCGTCTGCTGCCGAATATCCACCATATTCCCGAGCTTCTGGACCTTGATGCGGAAACGGTACTGGCTCGGTTCAAGGCGGATCAGCGGAAAGACTTCTCTCGTATCATTGCGGAGTTGAACGAACCGGACAATCCCCTTTATCACCTGTTTGATGAGCTGCGGGCGATTGCCGCGCGCGACCCCAATAACCGTTTCGGGCAGACGGCACTGTTTAGGACCGGGAAACTGGAGCATCAGTTTCAGCACCTGCATGACCACGTGATGGATCATCCGGTTTGGCGCCATCCGTTTTTTGTGCGCATGTTTGAGGGTCGCTTCACCAGCCGGCAGTTGGTGCGGTTTGCGCTCCAGTACTTCAATCAGGTCAAGAATACCCGCCAGTGTGTTGCGTTGGCGCTGGGCCGCTTTTCGGGCTTTCAGGATTTGCCTTACGGCACGCTCAACGAACGGGTATCGGAGTTGACCCAGATCGTCCTGGCGCAGCTGATCGCTGACGAGTACGGCGTGGGGAGCCATGAGCTCGACGATTATCCCTCCATGGCGGGTCTGTTCGGGTCGGCCACCCATATCGTCATGTATCGCAAGTTGTTCGATGGGTTGGGGATCCCGTTCGAAGAGCAGGATGTGGCGATGCTTCAAGGGGTGGCAGATAACGTGCTAACCCAGCGGCTCGTGGCCGGCGACCCGGTCTTCTCGAGGCTGGAAGCCCTCTCCTCGGTGGGCCTGGGAATGGAGTGGGGCGTTCCGGAGTTCTTTACCCTGCTGCTCGGGGGCGTGGTTCGCCACGCCTGGCGAAACGACGTACCAATCACGGCAGATCATCTGGACGTCTTTATCGCCCACGTAAAGTACGATGTGCTGCACGCCATCTCGGTAATGTTGGTGACCAGCTTCTACGCCGAGGACGAAAAGGCCGTGGATCGGATCAAGGGCGCCGTCAACGCGCTGATGGCCGGCCGTTACGGCATGATGACCGAAATGTACCGGCACGTGTTTGATGAGGATTGTGCCGGTCTGGCCGATATTCATCCGGCCGATCGCTACCGGCTACGCGACCGGCGAATCGAGCAGGCGCTGCTCAGGGCGCGCGGCGAGGTGGCGGATGCCACCGTTATCGACGCGGCGGCGTACAAGCAGCGGCAGGATACGCCGTACGTCTTTGCTCAGGTCGTGCCGCCTCTTGAGCAGACCCCCTGACCCGTGGCGGTACCGATGGGTACCGCTATACTTACAGGGGCTTTGCTGGCAAGAGAGGTATTGCAATGGCTGACAGACAGTGCGAGCCCCGAATCGGGGAGTGGCACAAGAACGAGCAGGGAATCTCGTTCGAGGTAATTACCGTTGACGATGAGGAGCAGTTGATTGAAATCCAGTACTTCGACGGAAGTGTCGAGGAACTCGATTTCAACATCTGGCGTCACGCAGACTTCACCTCACGTGAATCGCCCGAGGAGTGGTCCGGTCTTCACGACTTTGACCTGGAACTCGACAATGTTGGCGAGGGCATTCACCGGACAGTCTGGTCCGGTCCGCTGGACGCGGTAGACTTCGAAACCGAACTGGGCTGAGTAACCGCTGAATCATTGAGGTCGAGGAACGAGCCGGACCACTTTCCCTCTAGTTTGCCAGGATGAGCGGCGTGCCTGTGGCGGTCTGCAGGGACTCCAACACGTCCGGATCACGATATCTCTCGGCGTAGCCGAGTACCAGGAGGCTGGCGCGGAGTGTTCGGACGTTTATCGCTATCGTTTCCGGGCTGGTGTCATCAATGGGAATGAAAAGGGCGGTATGTTGGAGTCGTTCCAGAAGGGGCATGGCCCGGTCGCGTAATACATCGCCCTGCTCGCTTGCGGGAATGAATATATGTAACGGGATATGGTTCGAGAGTGTGACTGCAACTTCCAGGGCGTGCAGCGACTGCGGGGAGCCATCGAGGAGCGTGGCGATCACTCCGGGAACATGGCGCGGCTGCTCCGGATAGCCACTGCCGCGGCGGGGCAGGATGTATACGTCCGCTTCAGTGGCCGTCAGTGCGGCGGCGGGCAGGGAGCCGCGGGTTACCGAAAAGCTCCATTTCACCCGATTGAGCGCCGCATTTCGCCGAAGCATGCGTTGCAGTTCCGTTGCATGGTTTTTCAGATCCCGCTCCAGGCGGGTCAGCTCCATTCGGCGAATCACGGCCGAACCGAAGCCGATTTCGCAGGTAAAAGGGAGCTGGGCGACACGCCGCAGTTCCTCATCCTCGACGAAGATAGCCTGAAGGCTGGCCCGCATCGATTTGGCCAGCAGCGCAGCGGCTTCCAGTATGGCCTTATCATGGACGTAGTCGAGCGCGAGCAGGATGCGGTGCGCGCTTTCATTGTGGTCCTGTTCAGGATGGATCATCGAGTCTTACCCTACCCTCATCCCCTTTGAACTTCTCCTTCGCCTGGTCGGCAAAGGTCTGCCGGACAAGCGACATCTCGGTGAGTCGATTCTGCACCAACCCGTTAAGACTCTCTTCCGGGTAGTTCCCCTCCTGGTCTCTCTCTCCGGCTGCCTGGCCGGTCAGCAGGGCTATGGCCTGGTCCACGCTCTCCACGGGGTGGATGTGGAACTGCCCCTGCTTGGCGGCTTCCACAATATCCGAGCGCAGCATCAGGTGTTTGACGTTGGAGGCCGGGATTAGCACCCCCTGTTCGCCGTTCAGGCCGCGAGCCCGACAGACATCGAAAAAGCCCTCGATCTTTTCGTTGACCCCCCCGATCGGTTGAACCTCACCGTGTTGGTTGACCGAGCCGGTCATGGCAAACGATTGCTTGATCGGGATCCGCGACAGCGCCGACATCAAAGCGCACAACTCCGCCAGTGAGGCGCTGTCACCGTCGACGCCTGCGTAGGATTGTTCGAACACCAGACTCGCCGACAGGGACAACGGATGGTCCTGTGCATACCGGGACGCCAGGAACGAAGAGAGGATGAGCACCCCTTTTGAGTGAATGGGACCGCCCATTTCCACTTCGCGTTCGATATCGACCACCTGCCCCTCGCCAATATGGACCGTAGCGGTGATCCGGGACGGTTGACCAAACGCATACTGGCCCATGGCAAGAACCGACAGTCCGTTGATTTGGCCGACTCTGGCGCCATCGGTGTCTATATAGATGGTGTTGCGTTGAATGGCTTCCTGTATCTGTTCCCGGACACGAGAAGATCGATACACATAGTGGTCGATAGCGGTCTGGATATCCTCCGCAGTTACCGTGTCGCGGTTCGCCTCGCCGGCCCAGTAGTCCGCCTCACGCAGGGTGTCGGCGATAGAGCGCATGTGGGTGGTCAGCTTTTCGGAATCCTCCACCAGCCTTGCGCCATGCTCGATTACGCGGGCGACCGCACCACGGTCGAAGGGACGCATCCGTTCCTTTTGAGCCAGAGTGGCGATCAGCCGTGCATACAGTGCCTGACTCTCCTTGCTCCGGTCGATATGACCTTCGAAGTCGGCGGCTACCTTGAACAGTTCGGCGAAGTCCGGGTCGTAGGCATGCAGCAGATAGTAGATGAAGCGATCGCCCAGAATGACGACCTTGATATCCAGCGGGATGGGCTCGGGCTCCAGTGAGACGGTGCTCACCAGGCTGAGCATCTTTTCCAGCGATTCGATGCGGATCTCGTTGGAGTAGAGTGCCCGCTTCAACCCTTCCCAAGCATAGATGTGGGTGAGGAGTTTGTGGGCATCGAGAATCAGATAACCACCACTCGCCTCGTGAAATGCACCCGGTTTGAGAAGGGTGAAATCGGTCACCAGTGCGCCATATTGGGCCAAATGTTCGGCGCGGCCCACCAGGTTCAGATAGGTCGGGTTATCCAGATAGGTTACCGGTGCCCCTTCGGTAGTGCTGTGATCCACTATCACATTAACCTTGTAGCGGTGGAGCGCCCGCGGGTCGCGTTGCTGCTGCTGGCCAAGGATGCCTTCGCTCTCCTCGCCCTTGATGAAGTCCTTGACGTTGTCCACCACATCCTGGCGAACCGCATCCAGATAGGTCGCCACATCGGGTAGATCAGCGTAGCGCTGTTTGAGTTCATCGATGAGGTGACCCACCACCGACATGGTGACTTCGCGGTTGATTTCCTTGATGCGGTCTCGCACCTCACGCCGCCAAACCGGGATCTGCTGGATTATCCGCTGCAGTTTCTCCTGGAGATTGGCGACAACCTCCTCCGTATGCTGCTGCGCCTTCCTGGGCCACTTGGCGAACTCGTCGGGTCCCACCACTTCTCCCTTGCGCATGGGGGCGAAGGCAAAGCCACTGGGGGTGCGAAACAGCTTGATGTCGTGCTTGGCCGCCTCTTCCGATAGCTCTTCAAAGGCGCTTTCCTGCCGTTCTTTGAGCTCATCCTCGATGCTTTGGACATGTGCCCGGTATTCGTCACCTTCGAAGGCCGCCGGAATGGAGCTGGCGAGTTCCTCGACAAAATGCTCCATATCGTCACGAAGGCGGCGCCCCTGACCGGCAGGAAGACGCAGGGAGCGGGGCTTGTGGGCCTGATCGAAGTTGTTCACGTAGACCCAGTCGGGCGGAGTGGGGCGGGTGGCCGCCTTTTCACCCAAAAAACGATCGATGAGCGTGTGCTTGCCCATTCCCGAGGGGCCCATCACGTAGAGGTTATAGCCCTCACGCCGCATTCCGACCCCGAAGTGGACGGACTCGAGGGCTCGCCTCTGACCAATGATCTCGGTCAGTTCTTCGAGTTCGGATGTGGTCTCGAATTCGAATTGGGCGGGGTCGCAGGGGTGGAAGAGTGCGCTGGACGGAAGCGATTCGGTAGTCATGAAATTCCTTGGAGTTTCCCTGGCTGCTTGGGAAATTGTATATGAAGCAAAGGGCATTGCACCGCAGAGGCGCAGAGTTCGCAGAAGGTCCCTGAGAGACTCGAATAGAACCCTCTAAAGAGAGAAGCCATCGAAGCAACGGGTCGCATTCCGGGCGAAGGACAATCCCGCTGACGTAAGCCAGGTAGACTGAATTCGATGCTTTTCACGGTTCCTTTGCGTCCTCCGCGTCTCTGCGGTGCGATTCAGGTGTCATACCTTCAGCGGTTTGTACTTTATGCGGTGCGGGTTGGTGGCTTCTTCGCCGAGGCGGCGTTTGCGGTCGGCCTCGTAATCGGCGTAGTTACCCTCGAACCAGGTCACCTGGGAGTTGCCCTCGAAGGCGAGGATGTGGGTGGCGACGCGATCGAGAAACCAGCGATCATGGGAGATCACCACGACCGAGCCCGGAAACTCCAGGATGGCCTCTTCCAGCGCCCGCAGGGTCTCCACATCCAAATCATTGGTGGGCTCGTCGAGCAGTAGCAGGTTGCCGCCGCTCTGCAGCAGCTTGGCCAGATGGAGCCGGTTGCGCTCACCGCCCGAGAGATTGCCGACCCGCTTCTGTTGATCGGCGCCTTTGAAGTTGAAGCGACTGACATAGGCGCGGGAGTTAATCTCGAAATCGCCCACAGTCATGATGTCGTGACCGTCGGAGATCTCCTCCCATACCGTCTTTTTAGCATCCAGGGCGTCGCGGCTCTGATCCACATAGGCCAGCTTCACCGTATCGCCGATACGCAGTTCACCGCCATCCGGCCTCTCTTCACCCATCAGCATCCGGAACAGCGTTGTCTTACCCGCACCGTTGGGACCAATGACGCCGACAATGCCGCCGCGGGGCAGGTCGAAAGACATGTCCTCAACCAGCAGGCGATCGCCAAACCCCTTGCAGATCTTGTCCGCTTCGACGACCACATCCCCAAGGCGCGGGCCGGGTGGAATAAAGAGTTCGTTGGTCTCGTTGCGCTTCTGATAGTCCTTGGAAGCCATCTCATCGTAGCGTGAGAGGCGCGCCTTGGATTTGGACTGGCGGCCCTTGGGATTCGAGCGCACCCACTCCAGCTCCTGCTTCATTGACTTCGCACGCGCCTGCTCCTGCTTCTGCTCCATCTCCAGGCGCTTCTCCTTCTGCTCCAGCCAGGAGGAGTAGTTGCCCTCCCAGGGAATGCCGTGGCCACGGTCCAGTTCCAGGATCCAGCCGGCGACGTTGTCGAGGAAGTAGCGATCATGGGTGACCGCAACCACGGTGCCGCTGTAGTCATGCAGGAAGCGCTCCAGCCAGGCCACCGACTCGGCATCCAGGTGGTTGGTGGGCTCATCCAGCAGCAGCATGTCGGGCTTTTCCAGCAGTAGCTTGCAGAGTGCCACGCGGCGGCGTTCGCCCCCCGACAGATTGGTGACATCGGCATCCCAGGGAGGGAGGCGCAGGGCGTCGGCGGCGATTTCCAGGTGACGCTCGAGATCGTGGCCGTCGGTGGCCTGAATCAGTGCTTCAAGTTCGCCCTGCTCCTTGGCGAGGGCGTCGAAATCGGCATCCGGGTCGGCATAGGCGGTATAAACTGCGTCGAGACGGGCCAGGGCGTCTTTGACAGGTTTGACCGCCTCCTCCACATTACCGCGCACATCCTTTTCGGGGTCGAGCTGCGGCTCCTGAGGCAGGTAGCCGATCTTGATCCCGGGTTGCGGACGCGCTTCGCCTTCAAACTCGGTATCGATTCCCGCCATAACGCGCAGTAGCGAGGATTTACCGGCGCCGTTGAGACCCAGTACGCCGATTTTGGCGCCCGGGAAAAAAGAGAGGGAGATATCCTCCAGAATGGTCCGCTTCGGCGGCACCACCTTGGAGACGCGGTTCATGGTATAGATGTACTGGGCCATAGAGTTTAAAGCGCACAATCGGGTGGAAATGAAAGCGCATTATAACGAGGCGCTATGGATGGCAGCAAAACCCGCTTTCAAACGTGACTGAAACCCTGAATTTGAAGGATTATCACGGCAGAATCATTTCATCTGGTCTATGTTTCTAACCAATAACAAGATTTCCTGAGCCCTGGATTGGACTCAAGCGGGGGATAATGGACAAGATTAAGGAAGCCGCGACCGAATACAGCGGACCCATATTGGCAAGACCCGTTCCGGATATCACCGAACCTGTGTTTGTGCTCGGCGCAAACGGCTCGATTTTGAACCACAGCCGGGCCGCCGCTGCCCTGACGGAGTTCGCTTCCGAAGACTTCTTCGACCTGCTTCATCCAGATGACCGCCATTCCTTTTCGTCCGCCCTCGACCAGCGAAGTTCCGAGTCGACCATCATGGCGCGCATCGTCACCCCCGAGGGGCATCGCTTGTGTCGCTGGTCACTCATGGATACCGGGGACGGAGCGATTTTAGCTATCGCCAAGCCCCTGAATGACGCCGCGGAGGCCGAAGGCCTTCCCGCAGAGGCTGAACTGGCCGACGCACTCTTTCGCTCTGAAAACACGGTGGGGCTGGTGCTGGACGGCGAGGGATTCATCGTGCGGTTCAGTCCGGGCGCCGAACGGCTTAGCGGCTTACAGGCCGAGGAGGTACTCGGAACCCCCATCTGGAAAACGGTGATCGCTCCGGAGCAGGCGGACGTCGTCCGTCGCTGCTTCGAATTGCCGCTAAAAAGCCGTCAGTGGGCACAAGATATCGTCTGGCGGACGGGTGATGGCGGACGGCGACGTCTCTCCTGCTCTATCACGGCGGTCGGTGGTAATGACCAGCGGGCCGCCTATTTTGTGGCTAACGCAATCGATCTCACCGAATGCTGTGCCGCCCAACGACAGCTTGCCGAGGCGGAAGAGCGCTATCGCCGGTTGGTGGAGCTCTCGTTTGAGCTCGAAGTAACCCAGTGTGAGGGCCGAATCGTTTCCATGAACCAGTGCGGTGCCGAGTTCCTTGGTGCCGATTCACCGGAGATTTTCATTGGGCGGCCTATTACCAGCCTTTATGCGCCCGACTGCCGCGAAACCGTATCACAGCGGGCGCAGTTGACGGTTGAACGATGGGAATCGGCACCGCTGGAAGAGCGTGAAATGCTGCGGCTCGATGGCAGCACGGTAACGGTGGAGGTGGCTGCGATACCGATGAAATACCAGGGACGACCGGCTACCCATGCGGTGATTCGGGATATTTCCCGACGCAAGGCGAACGAGCGCGAATTGCTTCGCTATCGGGAACACCTGGAGGAACTGGTGGCCCAGCGTACGACGGAACTGGTGGCGGTGAACCGGGAACTGGAGACGTTCAGCCACTCGGTTTCCCACGATTTGCACGCGCCACTTCGCGCCATTAATGGTTTTGTCGGGGTCCTGCAGGAAGACTTCGGCGATCAGTTCCGGGGAGGGGCACTTCACTACCTGGGCCGTGTGGCCGCCAATACCGAACGGATGGCGGGGATTATCGACAACCTGCTCATCCTTTCCCGGGTCACCCGGCAAACGATGAAACAGCAGCCGGTGGATTTGGCGGAAGTGGGCCGCAGTGTGTTGGAAGAGCTGCGTATTGCCGAACCGGATCGGCAGACGGAAATACTCTTCGATGACGGTATGCAGGCGGTTGGCGATCCGGCTCTGCTTCGTGTCGTGGTTCAAAACCTTTTGGGCAATGCCTGGAAGTATTCGGCCCGGGAAGCGGCGCCGAGGATTGAATTCCGTACCGAAGAGGACGAAAAAGGTCGACGCCATTTCTGTGTGCGTGATAACGGTGTCGGCTTTGACATGACCCACGCAAAAGATCTGTTCGGCGCTTTTAATCGCTTCCATAGCCCCTCGGAATTCGAGGGCGAGGGGATCGGACTGGCGACCGTTAAGCGCATCATTTTGCGCCATGGCGGCGAAGTCTGGGCTCACAGCTCTGAAGGCGAGGGCGCCTGTTTCTGTTTCCGTCTCCCTGGCGTAAAGAGGAATTAATCGAAGTACCGGAAAATGCATCCGGCGCAGGTCTCATCAGGCACACAGCAGGTAGAGATAATGGTATCGCCTATCCCGAAACTCGGAACTTGGGATTTTCTCTATGTTACTGATTGGATTGACTTCTTCTCCTTGGTTGGCGTTTTGCAGGTGCTTTTCACTTGAGACGGTTTCCAACCCTGCATAGGATAGGCAATCCGGTATCGCCGGAGTGGCCAATGGACCAGGTGAATTCATATGGAACCTCAAGCGAGCACGATCCCTCTCAAAGTTCTCCTTGTCGAGGATTCCGAAGACGATGCCTTCCTCCTCATGCGTGAGCTGCGCAAGGGCGGATATCGCCCCGAATACCGCCGGGTAGATTGTTTGATCGATATCGAGTCCGCTCTTTCGGAGAGCTGGGATCTGGTGCTGTCCGACTACAGCCTGCCTGGCTTTACCGCCCTTGATGTGCTGCAGCTGCTGCAGGACTCGACGCTGGATCTGCCGTTTATCGTCGTCTCCGGGGCCGTGGGCGAGGAGACGGTGATCAATACGATTCACGCCGGTGCCCACAACTACATCATGAAGAACAATCTTGCCCGGCTGAATTCCGCGGTGGAGAGAGAGCTGGGGGAGGCGGAGGGGCGTCGGCAGCGCCGTCGGGCAGAACTGGCACTGCAGCAAAGTGAAGAGCACTTTCGACAGCTGGCCGGCAACATCGATGGCGTACTGTGGCTTATCGATCTGGACGAAGCACGGATGATTTACGTCAATCCGGGATTTGAGCAGATTTGGGAGCGCTCCGCGACCACGCTTTTCCACGCACTCGACGAATTCCTTGAATTTGTCCATCCCGAGGATTACGACCGGATTGAATCCGTTCTCATGGAAAAAGGCTGGGTAGGCCTGAATGAAGAGTATCGTATCCAGCGACCGGATGGCAGCGAGCGCTGGCTGGCCACCCATTCATTTCCGATTCGCGACGAGTCGGGACGCATTTATCGATGTGCCGGCCTGACCAGCGATGTGACTGCACGTAAGCAGGCCGAACAGGAGCGCGAAAAACTGTTCCGGGCCCTGGAGCAGACGGCCGATATGGTCATGATCACCAACCGTGACGCCGTCATCGAATACGTGAATGCCGCCTTTGAGGATGTGACCGGCTATGGTCGCCAGGAAGTGACGGGCAAACGGCCCAATATTCTCAGCTCCGGTATACAGGATCCGGACTTCTTCACGCGCATGTGGCGGGCCCTCTCCAACGGTTTGCCGTTTACCGATCTTTTCATCAACCGCCGCAAGGATGGCGACCTTTACTATGAGGCCAAAACCATCACCCCGGTCCGCGACGAGCACGGGGACGTGACCCACTTCGTCGCCACCGGCAAGGACGTGACCCGTCGCCTGGGCCGGCAGGAGTCGCTTCAACATCTGGTAGGACGGGATGCACTCACCGGGCTGGGCAACCGGTTACTGTTTGTTGAGCGCCTTTCGAAGGGATTGCTGAGTGCCCGCAGGGCCAATGAGTCTCTGGCCGTCATGTGCATCGGCATCGATCTCTCCGGGTTGCTGGGCGAGGCACAGATGGAGGAGCTCGGTGAGCGTCTGTTGATAGCCGCGGCACACCGAATCAAAAAGAATCTCGACAGGGCCGAGGGGCTTGCGCGCCTGAAACGGGAGCAGTTTGCTGCGGTTATCTCCGGGTTGGATGATTCGGCCGAACTGGAACTTCTCGCCCAGCGGTTGATTGATGCTTTTTCCGAACCGGTGGAAGCCGACGGCTACCAGCTTTTTCTGACGCTCAGTGTCGGAATCAGCGTTTTTCCCCATGATGGTGCAGAAACCGAGCCCCTTATCCGGCACGCGGAAACCGCCATGCAACACACCCGAGCGACCGAACGGGCCGGCTATGGCTTTTTCAACTCGGGCATGTCTTTCTCACGGGGTGAAAAGCCGCTGTCCAGTTAAGTGGCTTGCCCTTGGAACTCATTCACCCCCGCCGCGGGTTTAGCCGTTGCAGGGGTGTTTTCGTTCCGGGCTTTGAAAGATGATCCCGTAGCCATTTGCTGGTCAATATAAGAATCGGCTAATATATGCCGCTCTGGCAGAGGATTGAAACGCATGCGGATACAACCATTAATTGCGGTGGCCGTCCTGGTGCTTGCCCCCTGGACCGTTGCCGGTGCCGCCGAGCTGCCGTTTGCTGTTGCGGAGGCACGGGTCGAAACGGTCGATCGGGAGCAGATTTTCGACGCTGTTCTCGAAGCTGTGCACCGGGCGACGGTTTCAGCACAGACCTCCGGGCGAATTCTCGAGGTAAATTTCGACATCGATGACTACGTCTCGAAGGACGATATCATTGTTCGCCTGCGCGACCAGGAGCAGCGTTCGGCACTGAATGCCGCTGAGGCCGCGTTTGCCGAGGCAGAGGCCAGTTTCAGACGCATCCGGGACCTGCTGGGTCGCAACCTGGTGTCCCAGTCGGAGTTCGACAAGGCCCAAGCCGCCCTCAAATCGGCCCGGGCAGCGGTGGAACAGGCTCGGGAACAGCTTGAATATACCCGGGTGCGGGCCCCCTTCAGCGGCATTGTGGTGGAGCGCCATGTGGAGCCCGGCGAAACGGCCAGTCGAGGGCAACCCCTGATGACCGGCCTCTCCCTCGAGCAGCTGCGCGCCACGGCCAACGTATCTCAGCCTTACGTGGATGAGGTCCGCCAGCGCGGGCAGGCTCGCATCACGCTTCCCGCCGCGGTCGGCGAAGAGCATCAGGTCGTCGAGGCCAAAAGCATAACCGTCAGTCCCTTTGCGGACCCGCAGAGCCATACCTTCCGCGTTCGTGTCGATTTGCCGGATGGGCGGCACGGCGTTTATCCGGGCATGTTCGCGAAAGTGGCTTTTACCGTCGGCGAACGGGAGCGACTGCTCGTTCCGCGCCAGGCGGTGGTGCAGCGTTCCGAGGTAACCGCTGTTTACGTCGTGCGGGATGGGCGCATTAGCTTCCGACAGATCCGTGTTGGCCGTCATCACGACGGGATGACCGAGGTGTTGGCCGGTCTTTCCGGCGGTGAAAAGGTCGCTCTGGACCCGATTCGGGCCGGTGTCTACCTGAAGCAAGTTCGTGCAGGTGAAGCTCAATGAGTGAAAAGCTGGGTATTTCCGGCCGCATTGCCAGACGCTTCCTCACCACCGAGATCACGCCGCTGCTGGCGCTCGTCGGACTGCTGCTGGGCGTCTTTGCGGTGCTGGTTACCCCCCGCGAGGAAGAGCCGCAGATCAACGTTACCTTTGCCAACATTTTCATAGCCTACCCGGGCGCACAGGCGCGGGAAGTCGAGAACCTGATCAGTACCCCGGCCGAACAGATCCTCTCCGAAATCGAAGGGGTGAACCATATCTATTCCACCTCGCGTCCCGGCATGTCCGTGCTGACCATCGAGTATGAAGTGGGCGAGGATCGCACCGATGCCATTGTGCGGCTCTATAACGCGATCTTCTCCAATCAGGACTGGCTTCCAGAGAACCTGGGCGTGGCCCAGCCGATTATCAAGCCCAAGGGTATCGATGATGTTCCGATCGTGTCGCTGACCCTGTGGAGCGAGGATCCCGCTGTCGGCGGATACGAGCTGCAGCAGGTGGCTCATGCCATCGAATCGGAGCTGAAGCGCGTCCAGGGTACCCGGGATATCTATACCATCGGTGGTCCGGATCAGGTCGCGCACGTCCTGCTGGATCCGGCCAGGCTGGCTGGCTACGGCATCGCCTTTGGCGATCTGCGCCAGGCCCTGCAGGTCTCCAATGCCACCCGGCCTTCAGGTGCGCTGGTTAATGACAACCGCGAAATCCTGGTCCAGTCCGGCGAATTCCTGACCTCGGTGGATGAGGTGCGTTCGCTGGTAGTGGGAGTTCATGACGGCAAGCCGGTCTATCTGGATGACGTGGCCGAGGTCACTCGCGGTCCCGATCAGCCTGAGCAATATGCCTGGTTTGGTACCGGCCCTGCGGCCGAAGCCAAGGGAATCGACACCGCCGGTGAGTTTCCTGCCGTGACGGTGGCGATTGCGAAACAGCCGGGAACCAACGCGGTGGCGATTGCCGATGAGGTTATCGAGCGTTTCGAACAGCTGAAGGGCACCTTTGTCCCGGACGGGGTTCAGGCGACGGTAACCCGCAATTACGGTGCGACGGCCAACGACAAGGCGCAGACCCTGATCACAAAGCTGATGTTCGCCACCGCTTCAGTAGCGGTGCTGGTGCTACTGGCTTTGGGGTGGCGGGAGGCCATCATTGTCGGCACCGCAGTGGTCATCACCCTGGCCATTACCCTGTTTGCATCCTGGGCCTGGGGATTCACCCTCAATCGAGTATCGCTATTCGCACTGATTTTCTCCATCGGGATTCTGGTCGATGATGCCATCGTGGTGGTGGAGAATATCCATCGTCATATGCAATTCGGAGACAAGAGCCTGCTGGAGTCAATCCCGGCCGCGGTCGATGAGGTTGGGGGCCCGACCATCCTGGCCACCCTCACCGTCATTGCCGCACTGCTGCCCATGGCCTTTGTGACCGGTTTGATGGGGCCCTATATGAGTCCGATTCCCATCAATGCCAGTATCGGCATGCTGATCTCCCTGGCCGTCGCATTCATGATCACACCCTGGATGTCGAACAAGATGCTGAGTCGCTCGCATGCGGCCCATAGTGGAGACGAATCGGGTGAAAACGGGATCTACAAGTTGTTCCTGCGTGGTATCGGCCCGTTTCTGAGCGAACGCAAGGGGCGCGGCAGGCGCTGGATACTGGGCGGTGCGGTGGTAGTGTTCATTATGGGCTCCATGGCACTGGTCGGCATGCAGCTGGTGGTGATGAAGATGCTGCCCTTCGACAACAAGTCGGAGTTCCAGATCGTGGTCGACATGCCCGAAGGCACCAGCGTCGAGCGGACCGCCCGGGTATTGGGCGAACTCGGCGAATACCTGGCGACGGTTCCCGAGGTCACCGACTATCAGGCCTACGCGGGCACGGCCTCGCCGATCAACTTCAATGGACTCGTGCGTCAGTACTACCTGCGGGAGGGCGCATACGTCGGCGATATTCAGGTAAATCTCGCCGACCAGCACGACCGTGAACGCCGGAGTCATGACATTGCCCTGTCCGTGCGCGAGCCGCTCCAGGCGATTGGGCGTCAGTACGATGCCAACGTCAAAATCGTCGAGGTACCACCCGGCCCACCGGTACGATCACCGCTCGTGGCGGAGATCTATGGACTCGATTACCAGGGACAGATCGAAGTGGCCAGGGAGGTTCGGTTGGTGTTCGAATCGACCGAAGACATCATCGATATCGATGATTCCGTGGAGGCGCCTGCACCGAAATTCATCCTGCGGGTCGATCAGCAGAAAGCGGCGCTGCTCGGGGTGCCGCAGCAGAACGTGGTCGAGGCGGTCTACACGGCTCTATCCGGTAGCGATGTTTCCTACCTCCATGACGCCAATGTGAAATATCCGCTGCCGATCCGCTTGGAGTTCCCCGTTGCCGACAAGGCGGAGATCGAATCGGTACTGCAACTGCGGATGAAGACCATGCAGGGCACACTGGTGCCGCTTTCGGAGATCGCCTCCGTGCGGGAGACCACCAGGGAAAATGCAATCTATCACAAGGATCTGCAGCAGGTGGTTTACGTGATGGCCGACATGGCGGGAGAACTGGACAGTCCGCTCTATGGGATGTTCGCTATCCGGGACAAACTGATGCAGCAGCCGCTGCAGTTCGGGGCCACCATCGACCAGTTCCTGATCGATCCGCCGGAAACCCCCTATGAGTACAGCCTGAAGTGGGATGGGGAGTGGCAGGTGACCTACGAGACTTTCCGCGACATGGGAATCGCCTACTCGGTGGGGCTGCTACTCATTTATCTATTGGTCGTCGCCCAGTTTCGTTCCTATCTGGTGCCACTGATCATCATGGCTCCCATTCCGCTGACCCTTATCGGGGTGATGCCCGGCCATGCGTTGATGGACGCCAAGTTCACGGCAACATCGATGATCGGTATGATCGCTCTGGCGGGTATCATCGTTCGCAACTCGATCCTTCTGGTGGACTTCATCAACCAGCAGGTGCGGGAGGGTATCGCCCTGGATGAGGCCGTGATCCGGGCCGGTGCGGTTCGTGCCAAGCCCATTGTCCTGACCGGCCTGGCGGCCATGATGGGGGCGTTCTTCATCCTGGATGACCCGATCTTCAGCGGGCTGGCGATCTCGCTGATCTTCGGTATTTTTGTCTCCACCCTGCTGACGCTGGTGGTCATTCCGGTGATGTATTATGCCTTTATGCGCAAGCGCGTCGAGTTCATCCGCGCGCGGGATTAGAGCCGGACACCAGCCAGAGTGAACGATCGGAATCGTATTCACTCGGTAGGCGCAAGGCCGGGAACCGATAGATCGTTGAAGCACCTTCGTCAGGCACTGTCCCCGGTGAGACGAATAAAGTATGCTTTCTCCCCATAAATTGCGCGTATGAATACGATAAATCGATATGGCTGATAGACGCCTGCAAGTTTTCCACACCGTGGCCCGGTTGCTCAGTTTTACAAAAGCAGCCGAATCGTTACACATGACCCAGCCGGCGGTAACTTTTCAGGTTCGCCAGCTGGAGGAGTATTTCAATACCCGCCTTTTCGATCGTACGCACAACCGGATAAGCCTGACTGAAGCGGGAGGGCGCGTATATCGCTACGCCGATGGGATTTTTGCGCTCTACGCCGAGATGGAAAATGCCGTCCGCGATCTCACCGGTGAGGTGAGCGGAGTCCTTATGGTGGGGGCCAGTACCACCGTTGCCGAATACATGCTGCCGGCGCTCCTGGGAGACTTCAAGAGAAAGTATCCGGAGGTGAATATTCGCCTTTCGGTGGCCAATAGCGATGCCATTGTGGCGATGGTGGAGAACAATTCCATCGATCTCGGGGTGGTAGAGTCACCGGTCCACAACAAGAATCTGGTGGTTGAAACCTGCCGGGTTGACCAGATGGTGCTGATCGTTCCTCCGGGACACGAATTGGCAGACCGGGATTCGGTGCCCATTTCCGCGCTGCTGGAATACCCCTATATTTGTCGCGAGGAGGGCTCCGGTACCCGCGAGGTGATTCTGGATCAGCTCAAGCAGACCTCCATCGACTCGGCCAACCTTGATGTGGTGATGGAACTGGGCAGCCCGGAAGCGGTGAAGGGCGCGGTCGAAGCAGGGATGGGCATATCCATTGTATCCCGCGCTACCATCGCCAAGGAGCTGGAGCTGGGTACGCTGCTGGCGATTAACATCCAGCCTCCCATGGAGCGTCCGTTTTCCTTTGTCCACCAGAAACAGAAATTCCGGTTGCGGGCGATCGAAAAGCTGCTCGACTTCGCCAAGACCTATTGTCAGGAACACCCCTGAGCGACCGCTATGGGCAATCCCGAAAAGAACCTGCTGGAGTGCTTTCGGCGCTTGCCCGAAGCCGAGCGTGACACGCTGGTAGCGTTCGCCGAATTCCTGGTGGAACGGGCCGGGAGCGAGCCGGTCGACAAGCAGCCCAAGCCGATCCCCCGTCCGGACACGGAAAGCGTGGTTGGGGCCATCAGGCGGCTCTCCGAGACCTACCACATGCTCGACCGCTCCAAAATGCTCCATGAAACCTCGGCCCTGATGGCCCAGCATGTGATGCAGGGCCGTGAAGCCTGCAAGGTGATCGACGAGTTGGAGGTGGTCTTTCGGCGACATCACCAACAGCAGTTCGGCGACGATACCCGATGAACGTCATTACCGAGTGGTTCCGGCGCTACTTCTCGGACCCCCAGGCGGTGCTGCTGGTGGTGCTGCTGGTGTTTGGCTTCGGTGTTGTCTTGACCATGGGCCGGATGCTGGCCCCGGTCCTGGCGGCGATGGTCATCGCTTACCTGCTGGAGGGCATCGTCGCGGTTTTGGAGCGGGAAGGAGGCGGAAGGACCAGTAGTGTTGTCCTGGTCTTCCTCGTGTTCATGACCTTCCTGATCTTCCTGCTGTTCGGGGTGGTGCCGCTGCTGTGGACGCAGACAGTGGAATTGATTCGTGAGCTGCCGAGCTATGTCAGCGCCGGTCGCGACGCCCTGCTGCGGCTGCCCGAGCACTATGCCTTTATTTCAGAGCAGCAGGTCAATGAAATCATCCATGTGCTGCGGCTCCACATTACCAATCTGGGGCAGCGGATGCTGTCGATCTCCATCTCCTCGATACCGGGTCTCATTACCCTGGTGGTGTACCTGATTCTGGTGCCTCTGCTGGTATTCTTCTTCCTGAAGGACAAGTATCGCATCGTTTCCTGGGTGACCGGGTTCCTGCCACGGGAGCGGTCCCTCGCCTCGCATATCTGGCATGAGGTCGATATCCAGATCGGAAACTACGTACGGGGCAAATTCTGGGAGATTCTAATCATCGGGGTGGCCACCTATGTGATCTTTGCCCTAATGGACCTCAAGTACGCGATTCTGCTGGGCGTACTGGTGGGGCTTTCGGTGCTTGTACCCTACATCGGCGCCGCGGTGGTTACCTTTCCTGTGGCGATGATCGCCTATTTCCAGTTTGGCTGGACTTCCGAGTTCGCCTGGATCATGGTGGCCTACGGCATCATTCAGGCCATTGACGGCAATATCCTGGTCCCGCTGCTGTTCTCGGAGGTGGTGAATCTGCACCCGGTAGCAATTATCGTCGCTGTGCTCGTCTTCGGCGGAATGTGGGGCGTCTGGGGCATTTTCTTCGCCATCCCGCTCGCCACTCTTGTCAACGCCCTGATCCGCGCCTGGCCCCGCACCGAACCGACTTCGCCCGAAGAGCCGGCGAGAAGTTGACCACGGGGAACACGGGGAACGGCTTTTTAAACCACAGAGGACACAGAGATTTAAAAAGAAGTTCTCCGTGTTCTCTGTGGTTTTCGGTAGTTCCCCGTGCGCCCCGTGTCCCCCATGGTTGGTTTTGTTCCCTACAGCGCCTCGGAGGCGAAATCCGCCAGCCGCGAGCGTTCGCCACGGAGCAGGGTGATATGGCCGCTATGGGCCCAGTCCTTGAAACGATCGACGACGTAGGTCAGACCGGAGTTGGTTTCGGTCAGATAGGGCGTATCGATCTGGGCGACATTGCCCAGGCAGATCACCTTGGTACCGGGACCGGCACGGGTGATCAGGGTTTTCATCTGCTTCGAGGTCAGGTTCTGGGCCTCATCGAGGATGATGTATTTGTTCAGGAAGGTCCGGCCCCGCATAAAGTTAAGGGAGCGGATCTTTACCCGTTTAGCCACCAGTTCCTGGGTCGCGGCTCGCTCCCAGTCACTGTTGTGTTCGGATTGGGTAAGGACTTCGAGATTGTCCATCAGGGCGCCCATCCAGGGAACCATCTTCTCCTCCTCGGTGCCGGGGAGGAAACCGATATCCTCGCCTACCGGCACAGTGACGCGGGTCATGATGATTTCGCTGTAAAGCTGTTCATCCAGGACCTGTGCAAGGCCGGCCGCTAAAGTCAGCAGCGTCTTGCCGGTACCGGCCTGACCGACCATCGTCACGAAATCGATCTCCGGATCCATCAGCAGGTTAAGGGCGAAGTTCTGCTCCCGATTACGGGCGGCAATGCCCCAAATCTTTTGGCTGCCGCGGTAATCTTTCACCGTCTCGATGATGGCGCTTTCGTCCTCCACCGTCCGCACAACGGCCTCGAAGGAAGCAGGTTCATTGTCATTTCCATTCAGAAAAAGGAACTCGTTGGCATGCCAGTTGGCGGTGTCGGGTCCAGCGATGCGGTAGAAGGTGCGCCCCTCCTTTTTCCAGGACTCCACCTTCTTGCTGTGCGACTCCCAGAAATCGCCGCTCAATGCTTGATTGCCGCTGTAGAGCAGATTGACGTCTTCCAGCACCTGATCGTTGCGGTAATCCTCGGCGTGAATACCGATAGCGGCAGCCTTGATGCGCATGTTGGTATCCTTCGATACCAGGATGACCGTCTGATCAGCGTGCGTTTCCCGGAGCGCGAGGGCCGTTCCGAGGATATTGTTGTCCGGCTTGCTGCCCGGCAGGGTGGCGGGAAGGTTGGCCTCCATACTGGAGGTCTGGAAAAAGATCCGGCCGGTGGGGCGCTGTCCGGCACTCTCCCCCGGCTCACCCAGGGGAAGGCCCGCATCGATATCGGCCTTGTTGGCCCCCGTCATCACCTCATCCAGGAAGCGGCTGGCCTGGCGAGCGTTACGGGCGACTTCCGAGTGTCCCTTTTTATTGTTATCGAGCTCTTCGATGACCACCATCGGCAGATAAATATCGTGTTCCTGGAAGCGGAACAGGGCCGTGGGATCGTGCATCAGCACGTTGGTATCGAGCACAAAAAGCCGCTTGCCCGCTGGACGGGCGCTCTTGTTGTCAGTCATTGAATGTTCAAAACTCCGGATGTTTTTCGGGTGCGGGACGGGAGCGCTTGTTGAGAAAAAACGCTGTGAAAACTCCGCGCAATCTGCATCTCAGTGGTGCGATTCTCACTCATCGTTTCGTGCATGGAGTCCTTTAACAGCCTCCAGAACCGCTTCGGCATGACCATCCACCTTCACTTTGCGCCACTCCTCCCGCAGGACCCCTGCAGCATCGACAAGAAAAGTACTGCGCTCGATGCCCATGACCTTGCGACCATACATATTTTTTTCCTTGAGAACATCGAATGCCCTGCAGAGGAGCTCTTCCTTATCGGACAGCAAATCGAAGGGGAAGCCCTGTCTGGCCTTGAAGTTTTCATGGGCCTTCACGCTATCCCGGGACACGCCCAGGATGACCGTGTCGTATTTGTGGAAGGAATCATGAAGATCACCGAACGCTTGTCCTTCCCGGGTGCAGCCGGGTGTGCTGTCCTTCGGGTAAAAATAGAGCACCAGGTTCCGGCCCCTGAAATCCGACAGACGGATCGTCTGATCGCCGGTGGCAGGCAGGCTGAAGTCGGGAATTGCCTTTCCGATCGCTATTTGGCTCATGGTTGTCCGCTCTCTTCGATATGGCCTTTAATCCTTCACCGCGCGGAGGGGCGGCGGAGGAATTGGACTGCCAACAACTGCAACAACTGACTGTCCCGTTTACTTGCGGGCGGTGAACTGCTCAGCCCTTGACCGGCTCGAGGACGGCATCAAGATTGAGCGAATCGCAGAAATCGAGAAACTCGTTTCGCAACTGGGCGATGTGAATATCGCCGGGAATGTTTACCGTGATGTTGGCCGAAAACATCTGGGTCCCGGTATGGGCCGCGCGATAGCTCTCGGTATAGAGATCCTCGATGTTGATGTTGCGGGTCGAGAAAAATCCGGCAAGCTGATTGACGATGCCGGGATGGTCAAGCGACACGACATTGATCAGGTAGGGCATCCCGCCGGGCCGATCGGGGCGCTCTTCGGTGCGCTTGGCAATGATGGTCAGCTCAAGCCGCTTTTCCAGTACGGGAAGCAGGTGTTCGAGCTTGGCGACTTCAGCCCAGGAGCCCTCCACCATCAGAAGAATGGCGAACTCGCCGCCCAGAACCGTCATGCGGGTATCGAGGATGTTACACCCCGCTTCCATTACGGGACCGGTAAGGCGATCGACGATGCCGGGCCGGTCCTTGCCGAGTGCGGAGATCACGAGATACTTGGGTTGAGTCATGCGGTAGAGTTCTTTTCCTTGGAGGTTCCGTATCGAGTTTATCACCCAATACGGGCTCCGACATAGCCGGCCCGGTGCGGCTGCAGGCGCTATTTTTGTTGCCAGTCGTACCCCTTGCTGCGCAGACTCGGATAAATGAAGGACTTGTAACCACGGGGTACACGGGGACCACGGGGTAAAACAGGTTTTCGTTTTTTTCTCCCCCGTGAACCCCGTGTTCCCCTTGGTTCGAGATTCAAGGAGTGAATCGTTAAGTTCTCCAAGAGCCGCGCCTCCCGCTACGAGGGCCCAAATCAGTGACAGAACATTCAGTTGCCATTGCGAGCCGTACCCGTCGCTGCGCGGGCCCCGAATCGGTGACGAACTCTTAACCGTCATTGCGAGCCGTACCCCCTGCTGCACAGACCCGAATCAGTGACGAACCTTCAGCCGTCATTGCGAGCCGTACCCCCTGCTGCGCAGGCCCGAATCAATGACGAACCTTCAGCCGTCATTGCGAGCCGTACCCGCCGCTACGCGGCCCCGAATCGGTGACGAACGTTCAGCCGTCATTGCGAGCCGTACCCGCCGCACGCGGCCCCGAATC
>NZ_JAENYR010000053.1 GCF_016841685.1 Thiohalomonas denitrificans | reverse complement strand
TGGGGGTGCCATTTTTCGAATGCGTCGGATGGCGTGCAAGAATGCGCCCTACGTGGACCGAAACGCAGCCACCGAAAAATGTGCCTTTTGGGTGAGCGGCGCATTTGGGGGGCTTCTCCATCTTTGGGTGGCTGCCTTTTGTGGGGTGCCATTTTTCGAATGCGTCGGAATGGCGTGCAAGAATGCGCCCTACGTGCACCGGGACGCCGCCATGAAAGGTGCCTACAGGGGAGCGGCGCATTTGGGGGCATCTCTATCTTTGGGTGCCGACCCTTTGTGGGGGTGCCATTTTTCGAATGCGTCGGAATGGCGTGCAAGAATGCGCCCTACGGGTGACAAATCCGTGGGCAGGGCAGTTGGGTGATGCTGTCGTCCTCCAGGCGGAGGGCGGTAAGCTCGCCACCCCAGAGGCACCCGGTATCCAGGCAACGTACGCCGTGGTCGCGGTAGAGTCCGAGGGTCGACCAGTGGCCGAAGATTACCTCGATGTCGGCGTTGCGGCGGCCGGGCATTTCGAACCAGGGCAGAAACCCCGGTTTAGGGCTGCTGCCGGGAGCGTCCTTCTTGCGAAATTCCAGTCGCCCGTCGGTAGCGCAATAGCGCAGGCGGGTAAAGCAGTTCACGGCGTATCGCAGGCGACCCCAGCCGGTCAGATCGTTCGACCAGCGATCCGGCTGATTGCCGTACATGTGGGTGAGGAACTCTGCAAACTGTTCACCCTGCAGCACCGTCTCCAGCTCCCGGGCGCAGGCGAGGGCGGTCTCAAGGTCCCAGTCGGGAGATAGTCCGGCATGGACCAGGGCATAGCCGGGATCCTGGTAGTGCATCAATGGCCGATGGCGCAGCCAGTGGAGCAGCTCGTCGCAGTCGGGGGCCTCCAGCACTGGTTCCAGGGTGTCGCTGCGTTTCAGGCGGTCCCGGTGCTGCCAGATCGCCAGCAGGTGGAGATCATGGTTGCCGAGGACCGTGACAGCCCGGTCTCCCAGGTCGCGCACGAAACGCAGTACCTCCAGGGAGCGGGGCCCGCGATTGACCAAATCACCGGCAAACCATAGTTGATCGCTCCCCGGGTCGAAGGCGAGTCGCTCCAGAAGCTTTTGTAGCTCGTCGAAACAGCCCTGAATGTCGCCGATCGCGTAGGTGGCCATAGGTAAATCCTCCGGGGCCGATTGTACCAGTCCCGTTACAACCACCTGCATGTACAATCGCTCTTCACGACAGCAAAGGCTACCGACAAGCTGCTTGAATCCTCCTCGGCGCCGACCCTGGACGGCCTCTTTCGCGCTCGGGTGGAGCGTAGCCCGGAGCGACCCGCCTACCGCTGGTAGGACCGCGCAAGGGCAGAGCGGCAGGAGATCACCCGGGGGCGAAGCGGGCGAGGAAGTGGTTCGCTGGCGGCAGAGGGCCTCATCCCCGGGGAACGGGTCGCCATCGCACAGCGAAATGGGCTCGATCTCTGCCAGGCTTATGGCCTTACGGAGGCCGGCCCGGTGGCCGCCTTCAATCCCCCCGGTGACAACCGGCCGGAGAGCATCGGTGTATTACTGCCTGAATGGGAGGCACGTTTCGATAGCTCTGTATCAGGTGAAACGTTAACCTGCCGAGCCGAGCGATGCATTGAACAGGCGGCCGTGCGGGCCGCCCATTCTCAATGCAGGGTGTGCGGCAGAGCCAGGGTAAACGGCGGCACGTCGGCGTCGAACTCCTCCTGGTCGTCGTCGACCATGCGGTAACTGCCCTCCATGGAACCGACCGGAGTCTCCAGGATTACGCCGCTGGTGTAACGAAAGGCCTCGCCCGGGCGGAGATAGGGCTGCTCGCCAACCACCCCTTCGCCATCGACTTCCTGCATTCGGCCCTGTCCGTCGGTGATCTCCCAGTGACGGCGAACCAGCCGCGCCGCTCGCTCACCGCTGTTGCGGATGGTAATGGTGTAGGCGAAGGCATAACGGTTCTGTTCGGGAAATGACTGGTCTTCCACGTATCGGGATTCGACGTTTACATCAATCTTTTGATTCGGTTCCATAATCCTCACATACGGCTTGCGGCCAGAGCGCAGCCGAGCAGCCCCACTCCGGGGTTAACGATGACCCTTACGGGAATATCTGCAACAAGAGAACGCATACGGCCTTTCTCACGAAAGGCGTTTATGAATCGGCCGTTTTGCAATTGTGACAGGATTTTGGGGGCAATTCCCCCGGCGATAAAGATGCCACCTTGAGCCAGAGTGGTCAGTGCCAAGTCACCGGTCACTTGTCCATAAATGGTTACAAACAGGTCCATCGCGCGCACCGCCAGCGGCTCCTCGTGACTGATGGCGCAGGCTGAAATGGCGGCGGCCGGGTCAGGCGCGTTGAGCAAGGGATCCGTACCGGCAGTCCGGCCCCTATCGCGGGCGACCAGAAAGCGATAGATGTTCTCCAGGCCCGGACCGGACACCAGTCGTTCACAGGAGACGCGGCCATATTCGTTGCGCAGGAATTGCAGCAGGGCATCCTGCTCGTCATCCACCGGCGCGAAATGGACGTGTCCGCCTTCGGTCGGATAGCTCTCGTAGAAATCGCCTTTCCAGGCAAGCAGACCCACCCCCAACCCGGTACCGGCACCGACTACCAGGCGGGGAGCCTGCTCCCGGGGTTTCGCCTCCTGGAGTGAGACCAGATCTTCTTCGCGCATGGCGTCGATGCCGTACCCGACGGCCTGAAAGTCATTGATGAGCCGGACACGCGGGATGCCGAGCACATCGGTCACTGTCCGGGAATCGGACTCCCAAGGGAGATTGGTGAGCTTTGCCCGCTGGTGTCCATCTTCGTCGTGAACGGGACCGGCCACCCCAAGACAGGCGGAATAGACCTCTTCGCCCGGACCGGTCAGGTCGAGAAATTCCTGAAGAATGGCGTCCAGCCCCGCATAGGCGCGGCTTTCAAAGCGGTGTTCGTACAGCACTTCACCGCGCAGCGAGGATTGGCGAACGTCAAAAGCCGATAATTGAATAAGGGTTTTGGTTCCCCCGATATCGCCCGCGATCACTTTAATGACCCTCTGTCCGGCCATGGTGGAATCCATTACTCAATCAGGAACAATGTAGCGGGCCGCAGCCCGGTCCAGGAACCACTCCAGTTTCCCTCGCGGACGTAGCATCTCCACGGGCAGGGGATTGCTGTAGCGGTGCTTGACCACGTGCCGGATCAGGTCGGCTTTCTTGGGGCCCGTGACCATCAAAATGACATGTCGGGCTGCATTGAGAACCGGAAAGGTCAGACTGACCCGCCACGCTCCGAGCTTGGGTACGTAGACCGCCGCCACCGGTTTTCGCCGCTTGAGGATATCGGTGCCGGGGAAGAGCGAGGCGATATGCCCGTCGGGACCGGTCCCGAGCATCACCAGGTCGAATATCGGAATCGTCCCTTCGAGGGGCAGCTCGCGGCGCAGCGTTTCGGTGTAGTGATGTACCGCCGCCTCCGGCTCCAATTCACCATGGATGCGATGCTGTTGCGCTTCAGGAAGGGGAACCCGGCTCAACAGGGTCTCTTGTGCCATCCGAAAGTTGCTGTCGCGGTGATCGGGCGGCACGCAGCGCTCGTCTCCGAAGTAGATGTGGACGCGGGACCAGTCGACTTCGTCACGCAGCGGCGGACTGCCGAGAACCTTATAGGTGCCGGCGGGCGTGACTCCGCCCGCCAGTGCGAAATGAAACGACCCGTGCTCGGCAATGCTGCGAGCGGCCAGCCGGGCGATCCGCTCCGCCGAGTCCCGGTAGACCTCTTCGAGCTCCGGGTGGATATGGATATCTCCATCCATGCCTTTCATGGCTACGAAGTGTCTCCCTGCTCCTGCTGTCCGCGGCTGGTGAGGGTTTCATGGTAGTGGTGAATGGATTCGAGATTCACACGACTCTCCATTCAGCTTAGCCGCGCCGAATGGCGGGTTCAAACCAGCATACCGCCTTGGAACCGTGAATGTCAGACAGTATCGGGGATTACCCGATCAAAATTGGTCCCGCAGCGGTGGCGGGAGAAGCCGTGAAAATAATCGAACCGATGTTTCCTAAACTTGACAACGAGACCTTCATGAGTCGATGTGGAGAGACGAGTATGGAAGGGCAATCTCCCCCCCCAGCGGTCCAGCGTCTGGAAACCGGTATCGCCGGCTTTGACCGCGTGCTTGGAGGCGGCCTGCCCAAGGGGCGGTCCGTACTGATTCAAGGTGAAACCGGAACGGGCAAAAGCGTTCTGCTGAACGAGTTCATCTACCGCGGGGTTACCCGCTTCAATCAGTCCGGTGTCATTGTCGCCTGCGAAGAGCCACCAGAGGCGATTCGGCTCAACGTAGGCGGTTTCGGGTGGGACTATGCGGCACTGGAGAGCGGTGGCACCGAACAGCTGGCGCTGCTCGATTCGGCGCCATTCCACGGCGAACTGGAGATCATCCAGGCGGACGAGAACTATTCCCTGACGCCGCTTGTGGACACCATTGTCCGCACGGTGGAACGTCTGAAGGCTGAACGAGTGGCCGTTGACGGCATGGCGAGCCTGTTCGAGCGCTTCGGTTCGCAAAGGGCGGTTCGCCACGCCTTTCTGTTGCTGACGCAGCGCCTGGGCGATCTGGGCGTCACCACCCTGTTCAGCTGCCCGATGGTCGAGGGCAGCAGTGTAGTTTCAAAACAGGGCCTGGAGGAGTTCATTGCCGATGGCGTGGTTGAGCTGAGCAAGATACCGGGGGAGCGGCGGACGGTGCGGCAGCTGCTCGTTCACAAGCTGCGGGGACTCAGTTATCTGAGCGGCAGGGTCGAGTTCGAAATTACAGGGGACGGGCTGGAGGTGTTTCCACTTATTCCGCTCGGGGAGCGGGTGGCGGGAGTGCACCTGGATAGGCGCAAGGCGTTCGGGATTCCGCCGTTTGATGCGATGCTGCGACACGGACTTCCGGAAGGCCATGTCGCACTGTTTAGTGGCAACACCGGCGCAGGCAAAAGCACGTTCGGCCTCCACTTCGTCCAGGCCGGTCTCCAGGCCGGTGAGGCAAGTGTCTATGTCTCCATAGAGGAGGCGGGTGCCCAGCTACAGGTGTCCGCAGGAAGCTTTGGCTGGGACTTCGCAGCGGCCAAGCAGCAGGGGCGGCTGCGGTTTATTGATGTGCCCTTTTCCGATATCCGTTCCGACCAGGTGCTCTATCAGATCGTCAATGGCGTCAACGAGCTCGGCGCCAGGCGTCTGGTGGTCGATTCCATATCGGCACTGCTGTCCATTGGCATGAGTGCGCGGGAGCATCGGTTGTTCATGGAACAGCTGGTGAGTTTTTGCAAATCGCAGGGGATCACCGTCGTCCTGCTCTACGCGGTGGGTGGGGCATTCGGGATACCTGAGGCACCGGCAGTTATTACCGAAGCGCGATTCAGCTCCGTCGTCGATGCCATCATCCTGCTGCGCTCCATGGAGCGACACTACCATCTGGAGCGAATGGTCAGTATCGTGAAAATGCGTGGCAGTGGCTTCGACAGCCGACAGTACCACTATGCAATCACCGATCATGGGGTCGAGATGGGAAATCCCTATGGGAGTGATTGATTTGGAGCAGCCATAGAGCATCCCTGTCTCCTTGTTCTTGTCTCCCGACAGAGCTGCCGGGCGTTGTTCCCTCCCGGTTTTGCCTCGTGTGACCCGTATCCCCTCGGTTGTCATGAGCCGTTTGCCTTCTGAGAACTCCGCGGCCACGACCGTCCCATAAGCAGTGTCGCTGCCGATCTATGGTGTTTTTCTCATTCCGGTGGCCAACCACGGCCAAGATCCAATAAGATAGTAATTGGTTACTATCTTCGTTGAGGTGTCGGGATGAACAAAAGCAGGCATTTGCCCGCGGATGAGCGCAAGGAGATGACCGTGCGCGCGGTGGTCGATCTCTGCGGCAAAGACGATCCCGCCAGGATCACAACGGCCTCCATCGCCAGGCATATGAAGGTGACTCAGGGGGCATTGTTCCGCCATTTTGCCAGCAAGGATGCCATTTGGAAGGCGGTCGCGGAGTGGGTGGCCGAACGGGTTATGCAGCGTCTCGACGGGGCGGCACGGAAGAGTGACAGCCCGCTCGAGGCTCTGGAGGCCATGTTCATGGCGCATATCGGCTTCATTGTAGAGCATCCCGGTGTCCCCCGCATGATGATGGGGCAACTGCAGCACGGCCGGTCGACTCCGGCTCGGCGCCTGGTGTTTTCCCTCTTGTCGCGCTATCGGGAGCGAATCGAGGCACTGTTGGCGGATGGGTGCAGGCAGGGCGAATTGCGTGCCGATCTGGATATCGAGGCAGCAACTACACAGTTCATCGGCACCATTCAGGGGCTGGTGATGCAGTCACTGATAGCGGGCGACGTGCGGCAGACACTTGATTTGGCGCCTGGTGCCTTTGGTATCTATCGACAGGGGATTGCGGCGGAACGGGGGGGCGATTCATGAAGATGGCCTTGATTCGCACGAGGCGGGCGGCCCTGGTGCTGGCCGGGCTGGCG
Source organism: Thiohalomonas denitrificans (assembly GCF_016841685.1). Taxonomy (GTDB): domain Bacteria; phylum Pseudomonadota; class Gammaproteobacteria; order Thiohalomonadales; family Thiohalomonadaceae; genus Thiohalomonas; species Thiohalomonas denitrificans_A. The sequence goes on along the minus strand of NZ_JAENYR010000053.1, from coordinate 19,993 downwards.
GCGGGTGTGGCGCTGGTGGTGGTGTTCTTGGCCACATCCCGGGGGCCGACTCACGGCGAGATGCCACCTCGGGTGCCGGCACTGTCGGTGATCGAGGTGAGGCCGCTGCAGTTTCGAGTCGAGGCCCGCGGCTACGGTACTGCCCGCGCCGCCGAAACCTGGCACGCCACTGCCAATGTGGCGGGCCGGGTGGTCGAGCGTCGTGCCGACCTGGAGAGCGGCACCCTATTGCCTGAAGGGACTCTGCTGCTGGCTCTGGATCCCAGTCGGTACGAGCTGGCCATTGCCGAGGCCGAAGCCGAACTGGCCAAGCTGGCTGCTGAAGAGACGCACTTGAAGACCGAGGAGGACAATACGCGCCGGTTGCTGGAACTTGAGCGTGATCGCCTGGCTCTCTCCGAACAGGAGTTGTCGCGCATCAAGCGCATGGCCGAGAGCGGTTCAGTATCTCGCTCGCAACGTGATGCGCAACAACGCGCCACGCTGTCGCAACGGCAGGCTGTGGCCTCTCTCGATAATCAAATGGCACTTATCCCCTCTCGCCGGAAACAGCTCCAGGCGGAGATGGAGAGGGCTGCCACGCGGGTGGAACAGGCCAAACAGGACCTGGCGGATACCCGCTTCGAAGCACCCTATGACCTGCGTCTTGGTGAGGTTCATGTGGAAATGCACCAGCATGTGGCGGTCGGTCAGCAGCTGTTCGAAGCCGATAGCGTGATGTCTGCCGAGGTCGAGACCCACATTCCTTTCGCGATGCTGCGCCGTCTGATGGGCAGCGTGCCAGGGTCGACGGCGGCCGACGGTTCGCTGGATCCCGGTGCGCGGCTGGATTTGTCGGCCATCCGTGCCGAGGTGGATCTGGTCGGGGCCGAGGGCATTCGCTGGCCGGCCCGGGTCACGCGGGTGGCCAGTGGTCTGGACCCCGGCACCCGGACCGCCCGGGTGGTGGTCACGATCGAGCAACCCTATCGCGATGCCAGGCCGCCGGATCGTCCGCCGTTGCAGCGGAATACGTACGTCGGCGTGCGGCTCTCCATACAAAATCCGGAGCCGGTTCTGGTGATACCGGCCGCGGCCGTACACCAGGGCGAGGTCTACCGGGTGGACGAGCAGGACCGCCTGGAACGCCGCCCGGTGGAGGTGGCCTATGAGCAGAACGACCTGGCGGTGATCCGCGCGGGACTGGCTCCGGGCGACCGCGTGATCGTCGATGATCCGATGCCGGCACTGAGCGGCATGGCCGTGGTACCACGTCGGGATGAGGCGCTGGAGCAGCGGGTGCAGGCGCTGGCGCGGGGAGAGGTGCCATGATCCGCTGGTTTACCGGCCACCCCACTGCGGCCAATCTGTTGTTGGTCCTGCTGCTGGCCGTGGGACTGTTCGCAGCGCCGTCACTCAAGCGCGAGACTTTTCCCGATTACCGGCCGGTAGAGGTGAGCGTCCAGGTGGAGTATCGCGGCGCCACTGCCGCCGATGTGGAGGATGCCGTCTGCCGGCGGTTGTATGATGCCGTCAAGGGGGTCGATTTTCTCAATGAAGTGGAGTGTGTCGCCCAGGATAACCTGGCCAGCGCCACGGTCTCGATGCTCGCGGGTGGCGATGCCATTCGTTTTCTCAACGACATCGACACCGAGGTCAATGCACTGACCGACCTGCCCGAGCGGGCCGAAGACCCGGTAGTACGCGAGTTGAACCGCAGCGATCTGGTGGCGGCGGTCGCGTTCAGCGGTGATATGCCTCTGGACCAGCTGGAGGATTATGCCCTGAGGCTGGAAGACCGGCTGATGGCTCTGCACGGTGTCGCCGATGTGGCTATCCACGGGCTTTCCCAGCGCCAGTGGCAGGTGGAGGTACCCCGTGAGGTACTGGCACAGCACGGTTTGTCGGCCCGCGAACTGGCCCGGCGGGTAGCGAGCCAGAGCATCGACATGCCGCTGGGCACTCTGGAGACCCGCGACCGTGATATCCAGCTGCGCTTTACCGACCAGCGTCGTTCCCTCGACCAACTGAAGAGTGTCGTGGTCGTATCGGATGTGAAAGGCGGCGAGCTGACCCTGGGCGATATTGCCAGCCTGACGCAGGTCGGCGAGCGGGAGGAGGAGCAGATCCGCTTCAATGGCGAGCGGGCCGTGGTGCTGGAGGTCAGCAAGACGCTGCGGGATGACTCCCTGGAGGTTATGGCCGATTTGGCGGCGCTGGTGGAGAGTGAGCGCCAACGTTTTGGTGAGGGAGTGCGGCTCTCCCTGACCCAGGACATGACCACCATTGTCCGCGATCGGCTGCAGATGCTGGTGAGCAACGGCATCATGGGGCTGCTGCTGGTGATCGTAGTGATGAGCCTGTTCTTTCGTCCCAGGCTGGCCCTATGGGCAGTGCTGGGGCTGCCGGCGGCCTTCATGGGAGCGTTTGCCGTCATGACCCTGACCGGCCTGTCGCTGAATATGATCACCCTGGTGGCGCTGCTGATGGCCATCGGCATCGTCATGGATGATGCAGTGGTCATTACCGATAACATTGCCGCCCATGCGCTGAGGCATGGTTCCGCGCTTGAGGCTGCAGTGGCGGGTACCCGTCAGGTGCTCCCCGGGGTGCTGTCCTCTTTTCTTACCACGGTGTCGGTATTTGCTCCATTGTCGTTTCTGGCGGGTGAGTTGGGCTCCGTACTCGAGGTGCTGCCGGTGGTGCTGATCGCCGCTTTGGCAGCGAGCCTGATCGAGGCGTTCTGGATCCTTCCCCACCACCTCAAGGGCAGTCTGTCGGGACTTGGTGAGCAGAATGACTCCCGTTTTCGTAAGGACTTCGAGCAGCGCTTTTCTGCCCTCCGGGAACGGGTGGGACGGGTGGCGGACATGGCAATCCGCTGGCGCTATGGCGTGTTGGGCGCGGTGCTGGTCGTGATACTGGGGTCGGCGGGGTTCATGGCGGGCGGGCACATCGGCAGCGAGGCGATGCCCGCCATCGACGGTGATGTTCTCGAGGCGGATATTCTGATGCCCCAGGGTACGCCGTTCTCGCGAACCCAGAGGGTGGCCAAGCAGGTCGAGGACGCTATGCAGCGTCTCGATGCGCGCCTTACCCCGCAGCAGCCGGATGAGTCGCCGCTGGTAGTAGCCACCCAGGTGCGCTTCAATTACAACCCCAGCGCCGGTGAGGCCGGCACTCATGTGGCGACGGTAATGGTCGACCTGCTTACCGCCGAGCGGCGCAGCATCAGCATTGACGAACTGACCAACGCGTGGCGCGAGGAGATCGGCGAAATTGCAGGGATGCAGAGCCTGATTATCCAGGAACCGGGTTTCGGCCCTGCGGGGATACCGGTCGAGGTGCGCTTGCAGGGGGAGGACCTGGATGCCCTCAAGGCCGGGGCAGTGGAGGTAGCAGAGCACCTGACGGGTTATAGCAGTGTCTACAACGTCCATGATGACCTGCGCCCCGGCAAGCCGCAGCGGACCTTTGCGCTGGCCGAAGGCGCCCATGGACTGGGACTGACTGCCGAAGAAGTGGCAGCGCAGCTGCGCGCAGCCCTGCTTGGCGAGATCGCCGACACCCAGCGTATCGGCGATCAGGATGTGGAGGTCCTGGTGCGCCAGGCCGCAGAGGATCGCGAGAGTCTCGATGATCTTGCTGATCATACCATTCAGCTTCCCGACGGCCGTCGGGTGCCGCTGGAAGTGGTGGCGCACTCGGAAGAGATCCGCGACTGGGCGATGATCACGCGTATCGATGGCCGGCGTACGGTCACCGTGGAGGCCAACGTGGATGCACGCCTCAGCAGTGGTCAGGCCATTGTAAGCGACCTGAAGGGGGGCTGGCTGAAGGACTTCCAGGCGCGCCACCCGGCAGTCGATGTGACCTTCGAGGGGCAGGTGGCCCGCTCCGCCGAGACGGGTGGCTCCATCGGCCGTGGCCTGCTGATCGGACTGATCGGTATCTTCGTGATTCTCTCCTTCCAGTTCAGAAGCTACGTCGAGCCGTTGATCGTAATGGTGTCGATTCCCCTGGCCTTCATCGGGGCCATCTGGGGACATGTGCTGATGGGCTTCTACCTGTCGATGCCCTCGTTGATCGGCGCGGCCTCACTGGCCGGCATCGTAGTCAACAACGCTATTCTTTTAATCCTTTTCATCAAAGAGCATCGCGAGCAGGGGCTCTCGGCAGTAGCCGCCGCCGGCCAGGCCAGTCGTGATCGTCTGCGCGCCATTTTTATCACCTCCAGCACCACCATTGCCGGGTTGCTGCCGTTATTGGCCGAGACCAGCACCCAGGCCGATGCCATCAAGCCGATGGTGATCTCGGTGGTGTTCGGTCTGCTGACCGCCACCGTGCTCGTGTTGCTGGTGATGCCGGCGCTTTACGTGCTTTTCGACGAATGGGGGTGGGTGCGTAGCGTCGAGACCCGGCAAGAGGAGGGCTCAGAAGAGCAGGCAGGCGTGCGGGCCTGAACCTCTCTGAGGCGGAGTGTCGGCAGGTGGTCTTGCAGACCGGGGTGGAAGAGCGAGACGAGGTGGTTACCCCTGTTCGCCGGTGGTGTCAGACTCCACCGGCAGTCCCGCCTGTTTCCATTCGGGAAACCCGTCCTGCAGGCGCCGGGCCTGGAAGCCTTCCCGCCGCAGGCGGGCAACGGCCTCATAGGCAAGGATGCAGTAGGGTCCCCGGCAATAGGCAACCACCTCGGTGTTCTTGGGAAGGTCGGCCAGGTGCTGCTCCAGTTGCGAGAGCGGGATGTTGACCGCTCCCGGCACATGGCCCGCCTGGAACTCCTCCGGCGGGCGGACATCGATAACCGTCACCAGGCCATCGCGCGCGCGGCTCAGGAGTTCCGGCGCCGGTAGCGGCTCCAGGTTATCCTTGACCGTCAGAAAGGTGTTCACCAGCCGCTCCACCTCGGCGACATGGCTCTCCGCGACACGCCGCAGGCACTCCAGCAGCCGAATGACGTCTTCTCCGGACAAGCGGTAAAAGACGTGCTGCCCCTCCTTTCGCGTAGCTACCAGACCCGCTTGGCGAAGGTGCTGCAGGTGCTGCGATGCGTTGGCGACGTTCAGTCCCGAGGCCTTCGCCAGGGACTCCACACTCCGCTCCCCCTGGGCGAGAAACTCCAGCAATTCAAGCCGGTTACCGTTTCCGAGCGCCTTGCCGACACGGGCAAATTGAGTAAAGAGGTCCTGCTTGAAGTGGCTGTCCCTTGACATCGTCTTCTCTCTGGATTCAACTGATTCAACTGCTCAATCAATAGCTTGAATTATATCACGAGGGTCAGTGGTGCGCTTTGTACTCGCTTTTACACTCTTGGTCACGGCAGGTGTGGCCGCTGAGCCGGATCAGCGGGTCAATCCGGAGACCGGACTCGCCGGCTGGGAGTGGCAGGATGATGCCGTCTCCATTACCTTCAACCAGCGATTGCCGGACCAGTCCCGTGCCTACTTTCAGGGTCGCGGCTTTCGATCGGAGGAGGCCGAGCAAATCGCGCAAAGTTGCGTGTTTCAGGTCATCCTCCGAAACCACGCTGATGCTTCGGCGCCCCTGCAACTGGACCTCGCCGACTGGCATGTGGTTCCCTCCGGCGGTGAGCCCGGGCCGCTGCGCCTCGAGCCGGGCTGGCAAGTCGAATGGGAACAGCGGGGTGTCGCGCAGGGTGCGCGCATCGCCTTTCGCTGGTCGCTGTTCCCGACGGTTCAGACCCTTCAGCCGGGGGACTGGAATATGGGGATGATTACCATCGGCTTGCCCCCCGGCGAATCCTTCGATCTGGAGGCAGTCTGGAGGCAGGGCAGGGAGCCGCGGCGCGTGCGCTTTGAAGGGATGCGCTGCGCCCCTGATCGAGAAATCTGAAGGAGAGACTATGTTACATCGACTCGCTGTCGCCGCTCTTATCCTGGCCCTTCCCATGTTGGCATCGGCCGCTCCACGATCTCAGGGCCTCACTCCCGTCGAGGAGCGTCCGCCCGCCCCCGATTTCAACCTGGAGGATATGGAGGGTGAGTTCCACCAGCTTTCGGAATTTCGCGGCCAACCGGTAATCATCAACTTCTGGGCCACCTGGTGCCCTCCCTGTCGCGAGGAGATGCCTTCGATGCAGCGCGCCTGGGAACGGCTGCGGGAGGAGGGCGTTGCTATGCTCGCCATCAACGTCGGCGAGACACCCGATACGGTCTTCCAGTTCACGGCCAACTACCCGGTCGAGTTTCTCCTGCTTTTCGACCTGGACAGCGCGGTAACCGAGAAGTGGCCGGTGCGTGGCCTGCCTTCCACCTTCGTTGTCGATCCCGAAGGTCGAATCGTCTATCAGGCCATTGGCGGCCGGGAGTGGGACGATCCGGAGTTGCTGCAGCCGGTTCTTGATCTGAGAAGCGAATAAACTGGAAAGTGCTTGTGGCTGCTGATGTCTGATCCGGCCAACTATGAAGCCTGGTACCGGACACCCCGGGGCGCCTGGATCGCCGAGCGCGAATTCGCGCTGATGATGGCGCTGCTGCAGCCGCAAATCCCCGCCACACTGGTGGACGTCGGAGCGGGTACCGGGCAGTTTTCGCGCAGGTTTGCCACTGCCGGCCTGTCGGTGACGGCGCTCGACCCTGCACCTGCGATGCTGGATTACGCCCGCACGCGGGGCGCTGGCCGGGCTTACGTCCTGGGCACGGCGCAGGCGCTACCATTTCGCGACAGAGCGTTTGACTATGCCTCCGCCGTCACCAGTCTTTGCTTCGTTCCCGAGCCGGAGCAGGCGCTGTCGGAGCTGTGGCGGATCAGCCGTCGCGGGGTGATCCTGGGATTGCTCAACCGGCATAGCCTGCTGCACTGGCAGAAGGCCGAGCGCGGTGGCTACCGGGGTGCCCACTGGGATACGGTCGATGCCGTGCGCCGCTGGTCGGATTCCCTGAGAGGCGTGGGCGATTGCCGGATGGGCACTGCCGTCTTCCTTCCCGGCGGCGGGCCGCTCTCCCGGGCGGTGGAACGGATTGCCCCACAACGGTTGCCCTGGGGCGGATTTCTCGGAGTCTGTTTGTTAAAAAATGTGGCATAAAGTCACTCCTTCCCTTTCCCGGCTTGCGTTCACCGCCGTTCGGCGCTTCGAGGTGGATGACCCCGTCATGGCGGGGCCACTCCCTGCTCTGCGGCCGCGAATGGCGGGATGTGAGGAAGATTCTTCCAGAGCCCATTTGTGCTCGCCAAGACGCCAAGAACGCCAAGGAACAAAAAGGACAAAAAACGGAATCGAAAGTGTCGGCGCGTAGAGGCTCCGCTCTTTGGTAGGAGTTCAGCCTTGGGCGAACATGGGGTCAGCCGTCAGGTTTTCAATCCATGAGCGCTGCCGCGCTGTTCGCCCAAGGGTGGGCTCCTGCCGGGGACTATTGCCTTCGTTTGGGTTGGAGGGTCGCCCCCGGCGCGATGCTGTCCGTGATGGAAATTGCCGCGAAGGTGCGCCTCCTACCGGCCCGAGCCTCCGATCTCTGTGGTGGGTTTCAGGCGCGCCATGCACCGCCCGTCCGAGTAGCCCGTGCCCGCAGCGCGCGCCGTAACTCACCGCAAGACTTCTACAGGACACCCACAAATCGTTGGTCAATCATCTCCGCGAAGAGGCTGATTGATTCCTTGGCGTGCTTGGCGTCTTGGCGAGAGCCTATATTTCCTCTGCACCCACAGCGGGGAGAAAAATATCGAGCAACTTGTTTTACTCCGTGATCCCCCGGTGTCCCCCGTGGTTACCGTTCTTCATCGTTTCGGGCCAGCACAGCAGGGGTACGGCTCTTGATGAACTTTCTCTCGCCAAGACGCCAAAGACGCCAAGAAACGAATGTTGTTGTCTTGCCCTCTTGGCGATTTTGGCGTCTTGGGCCCGAGTCATTTTGTGATCCGGGCTATGCACCGGCGGGTCTTACTCCTGATGAACTTGCTCTCGCTGTCATTGCGAGCCGTACCCCGTGCTGCGCAGACCCGAATCAGTGACGAACCTTTAGCCGTCATTGCGAGCACTACCCGCCGCTCCGCAGCCCCGAATCGATGACGAACTCTTAGCCGTCATTACGAGCCGTACCCCCAGCTACGCTGGCCCGAATCAATGACGAACGTTTAGCTGTCATTGCGAGGAGCCACAGCGACGTGGCAATCTCGACGTTGCGGAGTACCAGACTGCTTCGTCGCTGGGGCTCCTCGCAGTGACAGAAACGGAAGTTCTTCAGGAGGAGCCCCAGGCGACGCGGCAATCCCGCTGTTAGGCCACCAGATTACTTCGTCGCCTGGGCTCCTCCTGAAGAACTTAAGCGTAAGCCTTTGATTCCTCGTGAACCGAGGGCCATTCATGTACCCCAGTTTTTTCATTGATTCGGATCTGCGCAGCAGGGGTACGGCTCGTAATGATAGCGGAGGCAAGTTCCTCAGAGGAGACAGTCCCTTGACTTTCGCAAGCTTTAGATATTCAATAGAATTATTGAATACTAGATAATGAGTCAGGCCCATGTCGCTATCCGCCCTTATCGCCGGTCTTGTTACTGGCATCGTCCTCGGTATTTTCGGCAGCGGGGGATCCATTATCACCACCCCGGCGCTGCTCTACCTGTTGGATGTCGAGCCCAAGTCCGCCATCGCCATGAGCCTCGGTATCGTGGCGCTCACCGCTACCATTACTGCCCTGCAGCATTGGTTCAAGGGCAACGTGAATCTCAAGATTACCGCGGTATTCGGGCTGTTCGGTATCGTCGGCACCTATGCCGGCGCGCGACTGGGGGTGATCACGCCGGTCGTGGTTCAGCTCTCCATCTTCGCCCTGGTGATGTATGCCGCCGCCTGGAGAATGCTCAAGCCGGCGCAACCGCACCGCTCCGTCAGCGCTGCCGCCACAGAAGCCGCCGAGATCTGCTCCGGCGGTCGCTGTCTTGCCCACGTCGCCGTTCACGGCATTGTGGTCGGTGCGCTGACGGGCCTGGTGGGTGTCGGAGGCGGTTTTCTCATCGTGCCCGCACTGGTGCTGCTATCGCGTCTACCGATGAAGCAGGCCATCGGTACCTCCCTGGCCATCGTTTCGATCAAGTCCTACGCCGGCTTCGCCGGTTACATGGGCGATGTCCCCATCGACTATGGCCTGATGGCAGTGTTCACCGCGGTGGCCATTGCCGGCAGCGTGGTCGGCACCCATTTCGCCCATCGCATCTCCGGTGACGCCCTGAAGCGCGGATTTGCGGTTTTCCTGATGCTGGTGGCCACCTACATCCTGGCCAACCAGATCTTTTGACCACCTGAGCAAAGGAGTATGACCATGACCCGATTACTGAACCCGTTCGCATTGCTGTTGCTGCTTCTGTCGTTGCTGCTGCTGCCCGCGACCGGGGCCTATGCAGGACCGCCGGGCGCGACTGAAATCGATGGCCAGAAGGTGTTGACCCTCGTTGGCCGCGACCCGCCCGGATTGCGCTGCAACAACAACATGCAGGTGGCCGCAGAGCTGTCGAATGTTTACAAAATCCCGGTGCAATTGATTCCCGTCACTTTTGCCGGTCCCGGAGCCAAAGCTCCGGCGGTCTACTACGGGGGCGAGTTGATTGCGGCGGATGGCGGCAATCTCAACGGCATGATCGATTTCACCACCCTCGCCGACATCGTCGAACTGGAGGGAGTTCCCTTGCAGGACCAGGGGGGACGACTGACCGAGATCAAACCTCAGTTCGAGGAGCTGAAGCGGGCCATCAAGACGGTGGAGTAGCCTTCATACCCATTTGCTAATGAGGAGAATGGAGATGTCCGACTTCGTCTTTGCGATTGATCAGTCCGGCCTCTTTCTCATCAATAACGACCCCCCGGGTGTGCGCTGTAACCGCAACATCCAGGCAGCCGCCGAGATCGCCAACCTCTACCGCGTGCCGGTATGTGCCGTGCCGCGTTCGGCGCTGGAAACGGAGGTCGCAGCACCGGCGGTCTATTTCGCCGGTGAATTGGTCACGGTGGATGGCGATGCCCATAACGGGGTGGCGGACTGTGCCCTGTTGGCGAAGGCCCTGGAGCGAGCCGGCGTTCCCAAGCAGGAGCGGCCGGGACGGCTGGCAGAGATCGGCGCCGACCTTGAAGCCTTTCGAACGAGCATCGGGGAGGTGCCGTCATGACCGCACGAATGCTCTTGCAGGTAGCCGTGGCGGCAGCACTGTGGCCGCTTGCGGCGTCAGCTGGAGCCACCTCCCTGCCTACCTGGGAGGGGTGGATCGTCGGTGGTCCCTGTGCGGAGGAGCGTCGCATCGCCGATTGTCCGTTACGGCATATCGACCAGCCGGTATTGCTGCTGGCCAATGGCGAGGTCCGCACGTTCCAATACGGCGACGGCAGCGGTGTCCGCCAGGTGGATGTCGATAAAGGCTATGGCAAGAAGGTGCGGCTCACCGGTGAGGCCCCGGAGGGGACCATCGAGTCAGTGCGTTTCGACCTACTGGAGAAGACCGGTGAACGCAAGTTTTTCAAGGGTTGTTTGTAGGTCCGTCTTTGCTGCGCTGCTGCTCTGGGGAACGGCCGCGCCGGGCGCGGGCATCGACACCTCACTGTTCCGTGCCGCCGGTATGGAGCCCTATCCGGTGCCGCTCACGGCTCCGGCCTTTCGGCTGCCACGGTTGGGAGACGATGCCTCCCGCACCAAGGGCCATTACCGTGGCCAGGTGGTGCTGCTCAACTTCTGGGCGAGCTGGTGCCCGCCCTGCCGGGAGGAGTTTCCCTCACTGGAGCGGCTCCAGGAGCAGTTCGAAAGTGAGCAGTTCACTGTGCTGGCGGTTACGGTCGCAGACGATGCCGCTGGGGTGGAGCGGTTCCTCGGCGGACGCGAGGTGGCGTTTGACATTTTGATCGATACCACCGAGCGGACGGCCGACGCTTATCGGGCTGCCGGTGTGCCGGTTACTTATCTACTTGACCGCGAAGGGCGGTTGCTCGCGGGAAAAAGCGGTCCCGACGAATGGGACGCCCCGGCGGTGGTGCGTCTGATCCGGGCAACGTTGGAGATGGAGGAGTGAGCATGAGAAACGTCCTGTTTCTGCTGTTCGCCATAGGGCCGATTCTACCGGCATACGGCGCCGAGCTATTTACCGATATGACGGAACTGGCGGAACGCATTGCAGAGGGCGAGGCGCCGATACTGGTCGATGCGGAAAGCGCGGAGCTGTATGCCCGGGCCCACATCCCCGGAGCGGTCAACCTTCACTACCTGGAGCTGGAGGATGCGGACGAGAACGCAAAGACCGGGTTGCCCATCTTTCCCCAACTGGCCGCCAGCAAATTCGGCGCGCTGGGGATTGCAAACGATAGCGAGGTGGTGGTCTACGACAGTGGCAACGGTCGCGCCGCCTCCGCGGTTTGGTACATGCTGCGGTTTATCGGCCATGAGAGGGTGAGCCTGCTCGACGGCGGTTTCCGCAAATGGCTGAAGGAGGGGCGGGCGCTGAGTCAAGCGGTGCCGGCACCGGAAAAGGTGGTCTACAAACCGCAGCCCAAAAAAGAGTGGGCGCTGCTCATCTCGGAACTCGACCAGGGCGATCGCCTCATCGTCGACGCCCGTTCCATTGCCGAATACAGCGGCAAGGAAGATGGCGGTGCACGCCGCGGCGGCCACATCCCGGGTGCGGTCAGTTTGCCCTGGGATCGACTCTCCGGTGAGTTGCAGACCTTTGCCGACGAGACCGTCATGCGAAAGGTCTTGAAGGAGGCAGGCATCACCCCCGACCGGGAAGTGGTGACTTACTGCAATCCCGGAATCGGTCGCTCGACCTTCCTCTATGCGGCACTCAAACGCCTCGGCTACGACAAGGTGCGGGTCTACCCCGGTTCCTGGAACGAGTGGGCCGCCGATACCGCGCGCCCCATCGAACGATAACAAATGATCAACCACAGAGTTTACGCGACTGCACGGATGCAGGAGGTCGAGCAACGCATGAGCAGTTGCCGAGAAAAACCCGAGGCGCCAATCCCATCCGGTTTCACATCCTCGTGTTTTCTCCGTGCCCTCTGTGAACTCTGTGGCCAAATGCCTTTAGGAGCCGTCCATGGATCGCCGTGAATTCCTGAGAAACAGCACCTATTGCGGCCTGGCCCTCGCCTTCGGCGGGCCGTTGACCGCCCTGCGGGCGCATGCCGCAACACCGCTTGGTGATCAGCGCTGGGAGGAGCTCTATCGCGACGAGTTCCTCGACACCCGCGGCGACGCCCAGGGCTTCGCCTTTCACTGCTCGAACTGTCAGGGCAACTGCGCCTGGAAGGTCTTCGCCAAGGATGGCCGCGTCACCCGTGAGGAGCAGTCGGCGGCCTATCCCCAGATCCATCCGCGTATTCCCGACGCCAACCCCCGGGGCTGCAACAAGGGGATTGTCCACTCCAAGGAGATGTACCAGGGCGATCGCCTGCTGCATCCGCTGAAAAGGGCGGGCGAACGCGGTGAGGGCAAATGGGAGCGGGTCAGTTGGGAGGAGGCGCTGGAGGATATCGCCACCCGGGTAGTGGATACCCTCACCGAGCAGGGTCCCGGGGAGCTGATGGTCTATGCCGGCACCGGCATCCTCTCCCAGGGCCGGCGAGCCGGTCCGCTGCGTCTCGGCTCGCTGCTGGGTGCACAGCGGCTCTATCCGGCCAGTGCGGTCGGGGACATGTTCACCGGCGCCTCCCTCGCCTACGGGCTGGCCAACACCGGCCACTCCCTCGACGCCTGGTTCGATGCCGATGCGATCTTTCTTTGGGCCATCAACCCTATCGTTACCCGCATTCCCGATGCCCATTACCTGAATGAGGCGCGCTACAACGGCGCCACCATCTATACGATCAGCCCCGACTACAACCCGAGCTGCAAATTCGCCACCCACTGGGTGCCGATCAAGCCCGGTACCGACGCCTATCTGGCGATGTCGCTGCTGCATGTCCTGCTGCGTGACGGCCATGTGAATGACGCCTTTGTCCGGGAGCAGACCGATCTGCCCTTTCTGGTGCGCGAAGACAGCGGCGAACTGCTGCGCCATCGCGACCTGCGCGCCCGCGGCAAGGAGGACGTCTTCTACTGCTGGGATGAGGCGAGCGGCAAGGAGCAGCCGATGCCCGGCACGCCGGGTCACTTCAAGAAGACACTGCGCCTGGGCAAGCTGCGTCCCGCCCTCGGCGGCCGCTATGAGATCAAGGGCAAGGAGGGCGAGCTCATCCCGGTGACCACCGTTTTCGAGCGGGTCCGGGCCGAGGCGGCCAACTATCCGCCCGATGAGACGCAGGCGATCACCGGCGTACACCCCGAATTGGTGGAGCGGATGGCGCGGGACCTTGCCCGCTCGAACAAGGCGATCATCAATATCGGTTTCGCCCTGCACAAGTATGTGTCGGGCACCATGAGCTGCTGGGCCGCGGCCCTGGCCTGCGCGCTTACCGGCCATGCGGGTGAACGCGGCGGCATCGACACCGAGCACAACTGGAGCCTGAACGGTATCGGTCCCCTCTCCAGCCCCAAGCCGGCCCGCTTCGCTTCCGGTTTTTTCAGCGAGTGGCTCAACGGCGACATGCAGGCGAGCATGGACACCCACTACTCCGACGAACACCTGAAGGCGACCGCCGGCTACGACTCGAAGGATGTGGAGCGGCAGGTGGCGGAGAACCGGGAGTCCGGCAAGGCTTACTACGGCAAGCCGAGGGCGCTTCTGCTGTTTGCCGACAACATGTTTCGTCGCAACAAGACCGAGGCCCACCACCGGGAGGCGGTGCTTTCGAACCTCGACATCTTCGTCGACATCAATCACCGCATGGACTCCACCGCTCTCTGGGCCGACTACGTGCTGCCGGCCAAGAGCCACTATGAGTCGTGGGACATCCGCGGTGAACTCGGCTACCACCGCTTTTGCAACGTCACCATTCCTCCCGAAGGGCTCAAGCCGGTGGGGGAGACCCGCTCCGAGTGGGCGATCTGTCTGGGCCTGTCGGAGGCGATGGCGAAGGTGGCCAGGGCTCGCGGTATCGAACCCATTGCCGACCCCGATTTCCTGGTGCAGGAGGGCGACATGGCCGCGCCGGTGATGCGCGACCTGCAGACCCTGCCCGATGACTTCACCGACGGGGGCACCCTGAAAAACGATGAGGACGTGGTGCGCTGGTTGATGGAAAACGTGGAGCAGATCGCCCCCTGGACACCCGAGGATGCGCGCAAGAACGGTTTCGTCATCCTCAATGAGAAGGCGGGCTTCACCTCTCCGCTCTACGCCAATCGGCCCTACCACTCCTTCGAGCGTAACGTCTACCTCCGGGAGCCCTACAAGACCCACTCGGGGCGGCAGCAGTTCTTCGTCGATCACCCGGTCTTCAAGGAGCACGGCTGGACGGTGCCCACCGCCATCGGACCGCTGCGCCCGCCCAGTTTTCCGCTGGCCTTCTACACCCCGCACACCCGCTGGGGCATCCACTCCCAGTGGCGAACCAATGAGCAGCTTCTGCGCCTGCAGCGCGGTGAACCCTATCTATGGCTCAACCCGGCAACGGCCGCGGCCCGGGACGTGGGCGAGGATGATCGGGTGCGGGTCTTCAACGACGTGGGCGAGTTCATTGCCCGCGTCAAGCTGATGCCCGCGGTGCCGCCGGAGGCGGTGGTGATGGACCACGCCTGGGAGCCGCACCAGTTTGAAAAACGCATCGGACTCAACAGCACGGTGGCGGGAATGATCTCGCTGCTGGAACTGCCCGACGGCTGGGGGCACCTCACCTTCAGCCCCAACTGGGACGGCAACATGATCGCCCACGAATCATCGGTGGAGGTAGAGAAGGCATGAGGAATCGAATCTGATTAATCTCGCAAAGGCGCCAAGCACGCCAAGAAAAGTATTTACTTTTTCCCTCTTGGCGATCTTTGCGGCTTTGCGAGAGCACACAAACGAATCCACGGTGGAGTTGGAGAAGGCATGAGAAATCCAAATCTGATTAATCTCGCAAAGGCGCCAAGCACGCCAAGAAAAGTTACTTTTTCTCTCTTGGCGATCTTTGCTGCTTGGCGAGAGTACACAATCCGTCCTGACGAGAAGGGTCGGGCATGACGGCACGGCAACTCGGCATGGTCATAGACCTCAACAAGTGCATCGGCTGCCAGACCTGCACCCTCGCCTGCAAGTCGCAGTGGACGGATCGCGATGGACGCGAATTCATGTACTGGAACCACGTGGAGACGCGGCCCGGCAAGGGCTACCCGAAGGATTGGGAGCAGGCCGGCGGCGGCTGGGATGGCGATACGCTTCGCCCCGGCCGCCTGCCCCGCCTGCATGAGGATTACGGTTACCCGGCCGAGTTTGGTTACGAGGTGCTGTTCGAGGAGGGGGAGAAGCCATTACGTCCCAAGGAAGAGATGGCGTGGGGTCCGAACTGGGACGAGGATCAGGGCGCCGGGGAGTATCCGAACAGCTACTTCTTCTACCTGCCGCGCCTGTGCAATCACTGCTCCAACCCAGCCTGCCAGGTCGCCTGTCCGCGCCAGGCCATCTACAAGCGCGAGGAGGACGGCATCGTTCTCATCGACCAGGAGCGCTGCCGCGGCTATCGCTATTGTGTAGCGGCCTGCCCTTACAAGAAGATCTACTTCAACCCGCTGGCAGGGAAATCGGAGAAGTGCATCTTCTGCTACCCGCGGCTGGAGAAGGGCTTGCCGCAGGCGTGCGCCTACCAATGCGTGGGGCGCGCCCGCCATGTGGCGTTTCTCGATGATCAGGAAGGAGCTCTCCACCAGCTGGTCAACCAGTGGAAGGTGGCCCTGCCGCTGCACGCCGAGTACGGCACCCAGCCCAACGTCTACTACGTGCCGCCGCTCAGCCCGCCGAAGATTGGTTCCAATGGCCGCTCGCTGGATGAGCCGCGCGTTCCCGATGAGTACCTTGTTCAGCTCTTCGGCCCCGGCGTCGGTGCCGCCCTGGAGATGCTGCGCGAGGAGATGGCGAAGAAGAATCGTGGCGAGGCATCGGAATTGATGGACCTGCTCATTGCCTACCGTCACGGTGACATGTTCCGCCTCGACCGGCCGAGGGAGGTGGTATGAGACTGCACTCTTCACTGCAGAGAAGCAGAGGCGTTTCCACGGGAATCATTACCGCAGTCATGGGTGCGGCCCTGTTGTATGGCTGCGCCGAATCGCCAAGAGAGGGTGCCGGGGCACAAATGCTTCGTGAGACCAACCGTCTGAGTGATGTGGTGCAGCAGTCCGTCTGGCCGTGGCGATTGGACCGTTGGGAGGGCATGGCGGCTACGGTGCTGATCCTCCACCCGCAGCGCATGATCTTGCCAAGGCTGGATAAAGGGGCGCCCGTTGAGGCTCGACTGTGGGCGCAGATGGATGGCGGGCAACTGCTGCTGCGCATCGACTGGCCGGATACCAGCGAAGATCGTTACAGCACGGCGCATACGGAGCGCTTCGCCGACGCTTTGGCAGTGCAGTTTGTTGCGGACGATGGCGAGCGGTTGCCTTACATCGGCATGGGCGAGCCCGAGCGGCCGGTACACCTCTGGTTCTGGCGTGCCGGCCGGGAGACGGAAGCGCTCACTGCACACGGCTTCGGAACCCTCGAGCCGGATATCGCGAATCCGGCTCCCGAAGCGGTGGTGCAGCGTACCGCTGAGGGTTGGTCGCTGCTCCTCTCCGGGCCGCTGCCGGTTCAGGCCAACCCGCTTGCCGTCTCCCTCGCCGTCGGGGACGGGGCGGAGGCGGGTCGCGATGGACGCAAACGGCTTAGCTCCTGGCACCTGCTGCGCCTGCCGGCCCGGCCCGTTGACCAAGCTCGTCTGGCGACTCTGGCTGGTGCGGCCGGCAGTGACGGTGATATCGAACGGGGACGGCGCCTGGTGCAGGAGCGCGGTTGTACCGCTTGTCACCGGCTTCCCGGGAGTCCATCCGGCGACCAGGGGCCCGACTTGACCCTGGCGGGCGGAATGCACTGGCCCGGCTATTTGCGCCGCTCCATTGCGGAGCCGAACGCGTTCATCGTACCCGACGATCGTTACCGGACACCGGAGGCAGGCTCGTTAATGCCCGCCCTCAATCTGCCCGAGAGCGAGGTCGAAGACATTACCGCCTATCTCTCCTCGCTTCGGTGAGGTTCATGAACTCTCGCTTTTAAGGTGCCTATGAAAATCTCCGTCGTCTCCAAGCAGCCGCCCGGCGGCCGTTGCAATCTCTACATGCGCTTCGCGGATGCCGCCGCCGCTGCCATCGACGGCCGGGCGGAACTCCTCTATCCGGTGCCGCGCTTTCCCCGCCCCGAGGAGCCGCTTCCGCCTCCGCCGGCCCTGCTGGTGGACCGGAAATTGGTGGAGCCGGCCGATGGCGTTATCCTCTCTCCGGAGGAGGTCTGCGCGGCCATCTCCGCTGCCGGATACAGCGGCGCCGCAGCGGCGCTGCTGGAGATACTGGAAGCGGAACAGGAACGGATGATGGAGGAGTGGGAGGGTGACTAATGGTTGGCCTTCAGGCCGAAAGGCAAGGCCGAAGCGATGCTCGGGCTGAAGCCCGACCTACATCCTGGCTGGATGCCTTTTTGGACATGAGGCTTGCCCCTATTAGAACACCAGCACGCGCTCGGCATCGACGGTGCAGGTCGCCAATTCATCCATCGAACTGCGGCGGCACCCCGTTATTATCTGCTTTTCTTCCAGGCCGCGCGCATCCATGCAACTGCCGCACAGCAGTACCCGGCCCTTACGTGACACCGCCTCGACCATCTTCTCCAGGTTGTAGTATCCCTTTGGAGGCTTCTGCCCCGAGTGGGCACAGGCGACTGCGTCGCCCAAGAGGAACAGGGTGATCTCGGCCGGTGGTTCACGCCGCAGCAGGGCCATGGCAAGCCGCAAGCCGTTATAGCTGCGTTCGGTGCCGTAAGGAGGGTCGTTGAGGATGAACAGCGTGGCCATTGGCAATCGCTCCCGTTGTAGCTGTGCCCTTTATTAGACCCGAATCTTTCACGACAGAGGACACAGAGGGGTGAATTTCATCGGTAACGAGCGAACAGCTGGGCTGTATGCCTTTCCAGGCGGCATTTTCTCTGCGATCTCCGTGCCCTCTGTGGTTAATTTATGAAAAGTCAGGCCAAGAAGGTCGATAGAGCAGGGCGAGCGCACATTCAAAGGCTTGGTGCCCAGCGAGTGCTGCAAGTGCTTGATATCAGGTACGCCGTGAATACATCCCTGTAGGCTCGACGGCAGCATCCCTCGATAACTGCTCCCTGCGTTATTCTACCTGCTGCATCCATGCAGTCGTGCTGCCGACGACCTGATATCAAGTACTTGCACCACTCGCTTCAAAGTATGCGGATGCCCTGGTCGACAGAGAAGACGGTACTGCAACCTTTTCCATACGGAAAACAATAGAGGAATGGAACCGATGCACAACAAAACACCCATGCACCTGGCAACCCGCTGTGTCCACGCTGGCGAATTGGACGATGCCCAGGGGAGCCCGCATACGCCGCTCTACACGACAACCACCTTCAAGTTTGCCTCCACCGAGGCGATTCTCGATGTGGTGGAGGGGCGTGCGGCCGGGAGTCTCTACACCCGCTACGGGCTGAACCCGACCATCCAGTCGCTGGAGGCGAAACTTGCCAGTCTGGAAGGGGCCGAAGCGGCGTTCGCCTTCTGCTCGGGGATGGCTGCGGAGACGGCGCTCTTCCTGGCCCATGGGCGCGAAGGGGTCGTCTGCATCGGCGATGCCTACGGAGGGACGCTGGAAATGCTGGCCGAACAGCTGCCCCTGCTCGGCATCGACACTCATCTGATCCTCGGCAGCGAACTCGACCGTCTCGACAAGCTGCTCGCCGGCGGCGCGCGCCTGGTCTTTCTGGAGACGCCGACCAACCCGGCGCTGGAGGTCTTCGACCTGGCCGCCATTGCCGAAAAGGCCCACGCCCACGGCGCGCTGCTGGCGGTGGACAACACCTTTGCCTCGCCGGTCAATCAGCAGCCGCTCGCTCTCGGTGCCGATTTTGCGGTGCACAGCGCGACCAAGTACCTCGGCGGTCACAGCGACCTGACCGCCGGCGCACTGATGGGCAGCCAGGAGCTGCTGGCCCCGATCTTCGGCTGGCGCAAGAACCTCGGCTCCATGCCGGCGCCGGAGACCTGCAATTTGCTCGCTCGCAGCCTCCGTACCCTGGTGGTTCGGGTGCGTCAGCAGAACGCCTCTGCCCAGGCCGTCGCCGAGGCGATGGCGCTCCATCCGCGCGTTCAACGCGTCCTCTATCCCGGATTGCCCGACTTTCCCGGCCATGAACTGGCGGCGAAACAGATGTCCGACTTCGGCGGCATGCTCACTATCGAGGTCGATGCCGATACCGAAGGCACCGCTGCCGTAGTGGACCGGCTCAAGCTGTTCGCCATCGCCCCGAGCCTCGGCGGCGCCGAAAGCCTGGTCACCCAGCCGGTAACGACCACCCACCACGGCCTGAGTGAAACCGAACGCGAACGCCGCGGAATCAGCGGCGCGATGGTCCGCCTGTCGGTGGGTCTGGAGGACGCCGAAGACCTGATTGCCGATCTGGAACAGGCATTATCAGTGGCTAGTGGCTAGTGGCTAGGGGCTAGGGGCGAGGGGCGAGGGGCGAGGGGCGAGGGGCGAAGGGCGAAGGGCGAAGGGCGAAGGGCGAGTCCTACCCGCCCTGCGTGGCCCCCTGAACCAGGACGAACGTTCAACTGTCGTTGCGAGCCGTGCCCCCAGCTGCGCTGGGCCGAATCAATGACGAACATTTAGCCGTCATTGCGAGCCGTACCCCCTGCTGCGCAGGCCCGAATCGGTGACGAACCTTTAGCCGTCATTGCGGAGCGCCGAACGAGGGTCCCTTCTCCCTCAGGGAGAAGGACAGGATGAGGGGGAAAGAAAACGGTCACGGCCTATTAGATCACCCCCTCCCTGGCCCTCCCCCACAGGGGGAGGGAATGGCATCATCGGCCCTGTTCCGTACCCCTGGCTGCATGGAAAGGGGGAAGTTCTTCAGGAGGAGCCACAGCGACGCGGCAATCTGGGGTTTGGGAGCAGGAG
>NZ_JAENYR010000052.1:21807-27252 GCF_016841685.1 Thiohalomonas denitrificans | reverse complement strand
GGGAAGAGGGAAGAGGGAAGAGGGAAGAGGGAAGAGGGAAGAGGGAAGAGGGAAGAGGGAAGAGGGAAGAGGGAAGAGGGAAGCGGCCTAGCCACTAGCTACTAGCTACTAGCCACTAGCCACTCGCCACTAGCCACTCGCCACTAGCCACTTAGAGGAGGGCCGGGTGATTAGCCCGGCCCCTTGCCTAATCAGTCAATCGCTTACGTCCAGAATTGCACCACCAGAGGCACAATCAGCAGGGCCACGATGTTCATGATCTTGATCAGCGGGTTGATGGCCGGTCCGGCGGTGTCCTTGTAGGGATCGCCGACCGTGTCGCCGGTGACCGCCGCCTTGTGGGCTTCGGAACCCTTGCCGCCATGGGCGCCATCCTCGATATACTTTTTGGCGTTATCCCAGGCGCCGCCACCTACCGTCATGGAGATGGCCACGAACAGGCCGGTGATGATGGTGCCCAGCAGCAGGCCACCGAGAGCGAGTGGGCCAAGAATGAACCCGACCAGGATGGGTACCAGCACCGGCAGCAGTGAAGGAACGATCATCTCCTTGATGGCGCCCTTGGTGAGCATATCCACCGCACGGGTGTAATCCGGCTTCTGGGTACGGTCCATGATGCCCGGCATCTCTTTGAACTGGCGACGCACCTCGTTGACGATATCGCCGGCCGCACGGCCCACCGCTTCCATGGCCATCGCCCCGAACAGGTACGGGATGAGACCACCGATGAAGAGACCCATGATCACTCGGGGATCCGAGAGCAGGAACTGCAGCTCCATGCCTTCATCGGCCAGCGCGAAAGTGTAATCGGCAAACAGCACGAGGGCCGCGAGACCGGCGGAGCCGATGGCGTAACCCTTGGTGACCGCCTTGGTGGTATTGCCGACTGCATCCAGCGGGTCGGTAATATTGCGGATACTTTCATCCAGCTCCGCCATTTCGGCGATGCCGCCGGCGTTATCGGTAATGGGACCGTAAGCATCGAGGGCCACAATGATGCCGGTCATCGACAGCATGGAGGTGGCGGCGATGGCGATGCCGTACAGCCCCGCCAGCTCGTAGGAGCCCCAGATAGAGGCGACGACCGCAAGCACCGGCAGCGCGGTGGAGCGCATCGAGACTCCCAGCCCGGCGATGATGTTGGTGGCGTGCCCGGTGGTGGAGGCTGCGGCGATGTGCTTTACCGGACCGTATTCGGTGGCGGTGTAGTATTCCGTAACTACCACCAGCGCAGCGGTGAGCACCAGCCCGACAACAGCGGCCCAGAACAGGTTGACGGTGTTGACCAGGTCACCACCAACGGTGATGGTTCCCTCGGGGAATACCCAGGCGGTGACCGGATAGAAGGCAATAGTGGCCAGAACGCCGGCGACGATGAGTCCCCGATAGAGGGCGTTCATGATCTTGCCGCCCTCGCGGACCTTGACGAAGAAGGTGCCGATTACGGAGGCGATGATGGAGACGCCGCCGAGAACCAGCGGGTAGATGGCGGCCATACCGTTGTCGCCGGCCACAATCAGGCTGCCCAGCAGCATGGTTGCGATCACCGTTACGGCATAGGTCTCGAACAGGTCGGCGGCCATGCCGGCGCAGTCGCCTACATTATCGCCCACGTTGTCCGCGATTACCGCCGGGTTGCGGGGATCATCCTCGGGAATGCCGGCTTCCACCTTGCCGACCAGGTCGGCGCCGACATCCGCACCCTTGGTGAAGATACCGCCGCCCAACCGGGCGAAGATGGAGATGAGCGAACCACCGAAGCCGAGACCTACCAGCGCGTGAATCGCATCATTGGTGCTCAGATCCATGCCGATTAGAATGGCGAAGTAGCCGGCGACGCCGAGGAGGCCCAGACCGACCACCAGCATGCCGGTAATGGCGCCGCCGCGGAAGGCGACCTGCATGGCATCATTGAGTCCGCTGCTGGCCGCTTCGGCGGTCCGCACGTTGGCGCGCACGGAGATGTTCATCCCGATGTAACCCGCAGCACCGGAGAAGACCGCGCCGATCAGGAAGCCGAAGGCGCTCAGCCAGCTGATGAACAGGCCGACAAGAATGAAGAGGAGAGCCCCGACGATACTGATGGTGGTGTATTGACGGTTGAGGTAGGCGTTTGCTCCCTCCTGAATTGCGCCGGCGATTTCCCGCATGCGGTCGGTGCCGGTGGATTTGCCGAGTATCCATTTGACGGAAACGGCGCCATAGACGATGGCGGCCACGGCACATAACAGTGCAAATACTAGCCCTGAAGTCATTGGGTCCTCCCCTACTGTTTAAAATGTTTTTGTAAATTATTCAGCTTCTGGATTTGTATTTGGTCTAGATCCAGTTGCCCCATAAAGGCAAAGGGGAGCTGACGCTCCCCTTTGTTCCGTTCACTTTAACTCGAACTCTTCATCGAGTTTTTTCTCAACCGCCACATTCTTCAGCATGACGTATTGTGGTAAGCCATCCTTGTAGGGTGGGTAGTCTTCACCCTTAATCAGCGGTTCAAGATACGTGCGGCATTTCGCCGTGATGTCGAAGCCGTCGCGGCTGATGAAGCTCTTCGGCATCATCTTTTCCTTGTTGGCGACCCGACTGAGTGGCGCTTCGCCTACTGTCCAGCGGTAGGGCTTGTCTTTTTTGCGCACGACAGTGGGCATAACCGAGTTCTTGCCCTTCAGTGCGAGCTCCACGGCAGCCTTGCCCATGGCGTAGGCCTGCTCGACATCGTTCTTGGAGGCAATGTGACGGGCGGCGCGTTGCAAGTAGTCGGCGACTGCCCAGTGGTACTTGAGACCCAAATCCTCGCGGATCATGTTGGCCACTACGGGGGCGACACCGCCTAGCTGTGCATGACCGAAGGCATCCTTCAGGCCCTGGTCGGCAAGGAATTTCCCGTCAGACCCCTTTACGCCCTCGGAGACGACCACGGAGACATAGCCGTATTGGTCGACTTTTTCCTTCACCTTGGCCATAAACTTGCTGCGATCGAAGGTGATTTCCGGGAACAGGATCACGACCGGCAGGTCGGTGTCCTCGGTGGATGCGAGTCCACCCGCGGCCGCAATCCAGCCGGCGTGGCGACCCATTACCTCGACCACGAACACCTTGGTGGAGGTCTTCGCCATGGAACCGACATCAAAGCTAGCCTCGCGTACCGAGATAGCGATGTATTTGGCCACCGAGCCAAAACCGGGACAGCTGTCCGTGATCGGAAGGTCATTGTCCACGGTCTTTGGCACGTGAATCGCCTGGATGGGATAACCCATTTTTTTGGAGAGTTGCGAGATCTTGAGGCAGGTGTCGGCGGAGTCTCCGCCACCGTTATAGAAGAAGTAGCCGATGTTGTGAGCTTCGAAAACCTCGATCAGACGCTCATACTCGCGGCGGTTCTCCTCGACGCTTTTCAGTTTGTAGCGGCAGGAGCCGAAAGCGCCGGAAGGTGTGTGGCGCAGCGCGGCGATGTCCTTTTTGCTCTCTTTACTAGTATCGATGAGATCTTCGGTCAGGGCACCGATGATGCCATTACGTCCTGCGTAAACCTTGCCGATTTTGTCTTTATTGGCGCGGGCCGTTTCGATTAACCCGCATGCCGAGGCGTTGATGACGGCTGTCACACCCCCGGACTGGGCGTAAAAGGCGTTTTTCTTACTCGCCATGTTCCGTTCTCCCTAGTCTTTTTTGAATTGATGGTCGAAGTTCGGGTCACTTCTTGTTTTCTTCCGCTTCTTTCGCGGCGTGATCCGCCTGCACCTGGAGCAAGGTCACAGCGCACGTCGCGATATCGTCGAATTCTTCGATTCCGGTCCCGTACGTTTGGTAGAGACGGTAGAAAAACTGGGCCCGGTAGCGGTTATCCCCCACCTTCGCAATAACGAAGTTGGCATTGTCGACCTTCCAGTATAAGGCAGGACAGGGCGTAAGAACGGTCGAGTGGGGGTCAAGCCTCAATTCGATCTCGACCTGATCCGGTTCAATGGGGCGTCTGTAGCGCTCCTGGAGGGTATTGCATACGGTCCAAAACTCGCTTTCGGAAAACTCGGGAATGCTAGTCATGTAAAGCCTTTGACTCTTTTTGCGTGTACATAATAACGCGGCCGTCGAGACCTGAAACGGCTTTATAACAAAAATCCGTCGGAGTTACATTGACTTGAGGAATCGAGTGCGATTAGCTTAATCCGTCGCTGCGGTCAACGGTAATGCAATTTGTATATGCCTCCATCCATAAAACTTAAGCCCGGACCTTCCAATAGATGCGGGCTGTGACGCGAAGAATGCTGTCGCTCAAGGGTTTCGTTCTGTGCGTGTGTTGGGGAACCGTGCAAATGCCCCTAACCCGTTGAAAACGGCACATCGGCGCGGATTATGAAAGGCTCGGGTCGGCACACCAATAAAAGTACCGCTATCTGAAAGCTATTTGGGAGTGAGAGATCAAGATGAGAATCGTACTGCTGGGGGCACCCGGTTCGGGAAAGGGAACACAGGCGCAGCTTCTGTCGGATAAATACGGTATCCCGCAGATCTCCACCGGTGATTTGCTTCGTTCCGCCGTCAAGAACAATACGCCGATCGGGCAAAGGGCGAAAGCCGCAATGGAAGCGGGACAACTGGTTAACGACGAAATCGTTCTTGCCATTATCAAGGAGCGGGTTTCCCAACCCGACGCCGGAAAAGGCTTTATCCTTGATGGCTTCCCCCGCAATATTCCTCAGGCCGAGGCCCTGGATCACGTCCTGGATGAGATCAGCAAGCCGATTCAGGGCGCCATCCTGATTGAAGTCGACTTTGACAGCCTCGTTCAGCGTCTTTCCGGGCGTCGCACCTGTGAATCGTGCGGACAGGTCTATAACGTCTTTACCTCACCTCCCCGACTCGATGACCAATGTGACCAGTGCGGTGGCAATCTTCGCCATCGAGCCGATGATAATGAGGAGACCATCAGCAACCGGCTTCGGGCATTTGAAGCCCAGACCTTGCCGTTGACTGAATATTTCCGCGCGCAGGGCAAACTCCACACCATCGAGGGAACCGGCGAGATCGAGGATATTTTCGAGCGCGTCGATGCCGCTGCGCGGGAAATCGAAGCAAAGCCGAAAGCTCAAGTATCGCCGTCAGAGCCTGCGGCCGCGGAGCCGTCCCAGCCGGAAGTTGTGCCCGGGACTGGAAAAGCAACGCTCGCACAACAACAGTCCGACGTCGGGAAGACGGCCAGACCGGCGGTGAGCGAAAAGACCGCACCGGCCAAGAAGTCGGCACCGCAGAAGGCTGCGACCAAGGCGGTAGCCCCAAAGAAGACGGCCCCGAAGAAGGCCGCCCCGAAGAAGGCCGCCCCGAAGAAGGCCGCTCCGAAGAAGGCCGCTCCGAAGAAGGCCGCTCCGAAGAAGGCCGCCCCGAAGAAGGCCGCTCCGAAGAAGGCCGCCCCGAAGAAGGCCGCCCCGAAGAAGGCCGCTCCGAAGAAGG
>NZ_JAENYR010000052.1:0-21707 GCF_016841685.1 Thiohalomonas denitrificans | reverse complement strand
CCGAAGAAGGCCGCTCCGAAGAAGGCCGCCCCGAAGAAGGCCGCTCCGAAGAAGGTCGCTCCGAAGAAGGCTGCCCCGAAGAAAGTGACGCCGAAGAAGGCCGCCCCGAAGAAGGCGACGCCGAAAAAGGGTTCCGCCAAAAAGAAGTCAGGTCGGGGCCACTAGCGGCTGCGATTGGTCAAGCCTGCCCAGAGGCTGTCAGTCCGGATCATCGCAAGGCTCTGCTCGTGCTGATGCGCAGGTGAGGTGCATCAGCACGAGCCCTTGCGGTGAATAACCTCGGCTTCCTCCTCACGGACCGTATCGGTCGCGGCGTTGCTGGGTACGGCGTTCCATCCACTGTTCGATGATCCCCCAGAACCACTCCGGCCATCGTCGGTACCAGGGCCGGGCAGCCCAAGCTTCACAGTTGTATTCGAAGCTCTCCCCGAAATCGTGATCGAACATAGCTTTGGCCGCGCTCAGTAAATCGGGGTCATCGATCTCCTGGTTCGCCTCGAGGTTCCAGTTGAAATTCCAGCGATCGATATTGCTGGATCCTATCGAGATCCATTCATCGCACATCAATACCTTGGCGTGAAGGAATCGCGGCTGGTATTCGAAGATACGAATCCCGTGGCGGAGCAGGTGTCCGTAATAGCGTCGTCCGGCGTGCCGAACGGGCGGGAGATCCGTGCGCGGCCCCGGCAACAAGAGCCGCACGTCCACTCCTCGTGACACGGCTCGCCTCAGCGCCCGACGGATCTTTCGGGAGGGGATAAAGTAGGCTGTGGCGATCCAAGCCCGCTGCTTTGCGCCACGAATCCGCTTCAGCAGTGAGCGTTTTACCTCGGCCCTGGCCGGCGCATTCATGATGACACGCCCTGGATGGCCGTCCGGCAGCGGTTCGGGAACCGGCAGGTCAATCTCCAGAGGAGTGGCAGTCCAGCGTTCGCGATTCTTTTCAAACAGATTGTGCCAGTCGGCTACGCAGGGACCCCGTATCTCGACCATCGTTTCGTGCCAGCCCTGTTCGGGATGGTGGGGAGGATCGAAATCGTCCGTAATGCCCGCGCCCCCAACAAACGCAACCCGGCCGTCGACGAGCAGCAGTTTTCGGTGGTCACGGAATAGATTGCCGTGAAATCGGCCGAAGCTGACGGGGTTGTAGTAGACCAGTTCAACACCGGCCTGAATCAATCGCCGCCTGTCGTGGCGTGAAAGTTCGCCGGCGCCGTAGTGGTCCAGCAAGAGGTGGGTGCGCACACCACGCCCGGTCGCCAGGCGCAATGCTTCAATGAACTGATCGGCGATCCTTCCCGATTCGATCAGGTACATCTCGAAGAGGATGTACTGCCGGGCCTCGTGAATGGCTTGCAGCATTACCGGGAAAAAATGTGCGCCGTCCACCAGTAGCCGAAACCGGTTCCCGTCCCGCCAGGGATAGCGGTAGGTTCTCGCTTTCACCCTATCTCCTTTGGCAATCTTCCCTAGTGACAGGCTCCCAGAGGCGTCACATCTGAAAAAACGGGTCTACGGCCATTGGGCACACGGGAGCAAGCCGGGTCGTGGTTCAAGATGGTTCAGGAAAACCGGCCGTTAGGCCTCATCAATGGCCAGACGGCCCTCCTGAATGGAAAGTGCCATGCTTCCCTCTAGCATGGCCTCTAAATCTTCGCCTGCCACTGCATATCGCCAGCCGCGCAACAGCGGCAGGTCGCGTTCACCCAGGACCAGCCGTTCGAGGTCACGCCGGTTGGCGACGGCGACGGGGCTCACCTGACGGGAGCGACAGCGGGCGCGAAGTACTGCCATGAGGGTGTCGACCACCTCATCCTGTTCGGGGACCAGGCGGGAACTTTCCTTTGCTTGCGGCCAGATATCGCGAGGCGCACTTCGTCCGGATTCGACCCGCTCCAGCAATGCCTCGCCGTGGCGATTGACCAGTTTTTCCTCCACGCCGCGGATACGTTCCAGCTTTGTGCGGCTATCTGGCATCTGGCGGGCGATATCCAGCAGGATAGCATCGGCCACGATCCATCGGCGGGGGCGGTCGGACGCGACCGCCCGCTGTTCCCGCCAGGCGGCGAGTTGCTGTAGTACCGCAAGTTGTACGCCCTTTAGCCTCCCTGCACCTTTGATACGCTGCCAGGCCTGTTCGGGCGGATTGGTGTAACGCCCGGAATCGGAAAGGGCGGCAAAATCGTCGGCCAGCCACTCTTCGCGATCGAGTTCCAGCAGCTGGCCAAACTGGCGGCTGTAGATGTCGCGCAGGTATCGCACATCATCGGCGGCGTACTGGATCTGATCTTTCTCCAGAGGGCGCTGGCACCAATCGGCACGGGCATGGGCCTTTTCCAGCTCGATGCCGAGTTCCGCCTTTACCAGGTTACCGTAGCCGACCTGATCGCCTCCGCCCAGGACGGTGGCGGCGATCTGGGTATCGAAAATCGGCGCCGGAACCGCACCTCTCAGCCCGAAGAGGATTTCCAGATCCTGGTGGGCCGCGTGCAAGACCTTGGTGATGGTCGGGTCGTAGAGAACGTCCAGCAGCGGATCGAGGCTGGGGAGTGCCAGCGGGTCCACACAGGCCACCACGGATTCATTGGCAACCTGCAGCAGGCAGAGGCGCGGGTAATAGGTTTTTTCGCGAATGAATTCGGTATCCAGCGTCAGCCATTGGCTGCCGCGGAGCTCATTGCAGAGCTCTTCCAGCCCTTCCGGAGTGTCGATGTAGCGATCGGTCATTGGAGCCCCGCCTGATATGTGGAGACCGCATTATACGGAATATCGGTGTTAGGACCCGAATAGGGGGTGAAGGGCAGGCATGGACCCGAATTGGCATTGATGCCGACTTTGTGCTGCGGCTATGATGGCGGCCAACTTTCGCGTGGAGCCGCCGGAGACGATGCAGGCACTGATTGAGACATTCTGGAGTATCCTGCGTCTGCGCGCGGGCCCCCAGATCCTCCCTGCCTCCAATGTTCTACTGGCGCTGATTCTGCTCCTGCACTGGGGCATCGGGGTGGGACTCGGTACTTTTAGCCTGACGCCGGAGGTGGCTTTGGCCTCCGCGCTCGCCGGTACAGTGATGGTGGTGGCTTTCGTGCAGGGCCTGCTGGGTTTGTATGGACTCCGTGCGCGGGCGGTCCAGACGTTAACCGCCCTGGCGGGCTGCGAGGTGCTGCTGGGAGCGCTCGCGATTCTGCTGACCGCCTGGTTCTTCGCGGTTCCGGAAGCACAGCGAGCCTTGCCAGGGCTGCTCTCTTTACTGGTTCTGGGATGGAATATCGCTTTGGCCGGCCATATATTCCGCCACGCACTGGGCATCTCGTCCGGAATGGGCCTGCTCGCAGCACTCGGTTATATCCTGGTCTCCTTCGCTCTCGCCGACTTCATTACCCCGGCGCCGCCCGGTTGACTTTCGCCACTTCACCGCAAAGACAAGCGGGCTTCGCCTGTTTGCGGTGAATAATTCAGGCTAACTGGCATGCATATTCATATTCTTGGTATTTGCGGTACGTTCATGGGCGGTATCGCCCTGCTCGCCCGACAGAAGGGGCATTCGGTCAGCGGACAGGATGTCGGTGTCTATCCGCCGATGAGTACCCAGTTGGAGGAGCAGGGGATCGCCCTCACAGAAGGGTGGGACCCGGCAGATATTCCGAGTGACGTCGATCAGGTCGTGATCGGCAATGCGCTATCACGCGGAAATCCGGCCGTGGAGCACGTCCTTAACCGTAACCTTCCTTATACCTCGGGTCCCCAGTGGCTTGGGGAAAACCTGCTGCGGGATGCCTGGGTGCTGGCCGTTGCCGGTACCCACGGCAAGACCACCACCTCGGCCATGCTCGCGTGGATACTGGAAGATGCCGGCATGGCGCCCGGTTTTCTCATTGGTGGCGTGCCGTACAACTTCGGCGTTTCGGCGCGGGCCGGCGACACGCCCTTTTTCGTCGTGGAGGCGGATGAGTACGACACCGCCTTTTTCGACAAACGTTCCAAATTTGTCCATTACCGCCCGCGCACTCTGATCCTGAACAATCTGGAATACGATCACGCCGACATCTTTCCGGACCTCGCCGCCATTCAGCGGCAGTTTCATCACCTGGTGCGAACCGTACCCGGCGAAGGGCTGATCCTGGCGCCCGGCGGTGAACGCAAGCTTGATGATGTGCTGGATATGGGCTGCTGGACACAGGTGGAGCCTGTCCATTCGGTAGAGGGTTGGGCCGCGCGAAAATGCGTCGATGACGGCAGTCGTTTCGACGTGCTCTGGCAAGGCGAGTTGCAGGGGAGCGTCACCTGGGAGCTGCTGGGCGACCACAACGTGGCCAACGCCCTCGCGGCGATCGGCGCTGCACGTCATGCCGGCGTACCGCCAACACTGGCCATCGAAGCATTGGCCGGCTTCAAGAGCGTCAAACGACGCATGGAGGTACGGGGCGAGGTGGCCGGTATCACGGTTTACGACGACTTCGCCCACCACCCCACCGCGATCACCACCACCCTGGAGGGGCTGCGCCGCAAGGTGGGTAAGGCCCGCATTCATGCCGTGCTCGAACCGCGTTCCAACACTATGCGTATGGGCGTACACCGGGATGCCTTGGCCGAATCGTTCCAGCAGGCGGACCGGATCTATCTCTACCAACCCGTCGATGTAGGCCGGGACTCGGCCCCCATGCTCGAACCCGCTAAAGACCGGACCGCCGTTTACGACGACATAGAAGCTATTATTAGAGATTTGGTGGCCGAAGCCCGCCCCGGCGACCAGATCCTCGTCATGAGTAACGGTGCCTTCGGCGGCATCCACGACCGTCTTTTAAGTGTTTTGGAAAAAACGGCGATGCCGCAGAGACGCAGAGACACCGAGAGCTAGGAGCCTTGTCCGAGAATTAGCAATGGGCTCCAAAATGTAGGTTGGCGCTGAGGAACGAAGCCCAACAAAACCAGCGTTGGGTTCGCATATAACTTACCCCAACCTACAAAAAACGATGTTGTCGGACAGGCTGCTGGCAGCCTGTCCTTTCTATTTCACTGGAGTCGCGATGCCTGCATCGATCACCGAGATCGCAGTTTCTCCAGCAGTCTTCGGGTCTCTGCGCCTCTGCGGTACTGTTTTTGACGGAGAGCTGCTATGAGCCGCAAGGCGGTGACGCTGGTGATAACCGGGGCGTCCGGGGCACCGTATGGTCTGCGGCTGCTGGAGTGCCTGATTCAAAGTGGCCGTCCGGTCTATCTAATGGTCTCTTCGCCGGCTCAGGTGGTGATCGCAACGGAGACGGATCTTGACTTGCCGGGACAGCCGACTGCGATGCAGGGGTTCCTTTCGGAGCGTTTCGGGGCTGCACCCGGTCAGCTTCGGGTATTCGGGCGGGAGCAGTGGATGGCCCCGGTTGCGAGTGGATCGGCGGCACCGGATTCCATGGTGGTGTGTCCCTGTTCAACCGGCACGCTTTCGGCGATCGCCACGGGTGCCAGTAACAACCTGATCGAACGTGCCGCGGATGTCATGATCAAAGAGCGTCGTCGGCTCGTCTTGGTGCCGCGGGAGGCACCCCTGTCGGCGATTCACCTGGAGCACATGTTGAATCTCTCACGCCTCGGGGTGACCATCATGCCGGCCGCACCCGGTTTCTATCACCACCCGAAATCGATCGGGGATCTGGTCGATTTCATGGTGGCTCGTGTGCTCGACCATATCGGCGTCGAGCACAGGCTGGTGCCCCGCTGGGGCTACGGCGGACCAGACTGAGGCGGAAGGGTGTGGGTGAAGCGACTGAAATTCCGCTGTTTCCCCTCCACACGGTTCTGTTTCCCGGCGGCCCGCTGACGCTGAGGCTGTTCGAGGCCCGCTACCTGGACATGATCAGCCGCTCTCTGCGAGATGAATCCGGCTTTGGTGTGGCGCTGATCCGACAGGGAGGGGAGGTGGGCGAAGCTGCCGAAACCCATGACATCGGCACCCTGGCGCGGATCACTTACTGGGAGCGCCGGCCCGACGGTTTGCTCGGGATTACCGTTCGTGGCGAGCGCCGGTTTCGCATCCATTCCACCCGCGTGATGCCCGATCGATTGATTATGGCGGAGGTCTCCTATCTGTCTGAATGTGAGTCCGGGCCGCTACCGTCGCGGTTTGCTCCCCTTTCGGAGCTGCTCCAAGAGATCTTCGAACAACTGGACCATCCCTATATCACGCTGCCCCGCCAGTTTGGCGATGCGGTCTGGGTCGCTGGGCGGCTGGCCGAAATTCTGCCCCTGCCGCTTTCCCGCAAACAGCGGCTCCTTGAAAGCGGCGACGTTTATTGGTGTCTGAGTAAAATTCAGAACGCCATCGCCTCGGGCTCTTATTGAAGTAGGGTATGGTCCATACCCCTTTTTCATGGAGGGAAACCGATCAGTAACACGCGTCCGTCCCAGTCGTTTGCGATGATATCCCGATTGACGGTTCGGAAAGGCAGCTCAAGTTTTCCCAGTGTCCCCACCAATCTTTCCAGGGGTGCCCCGAAGTGCGTTCCGGTGACGGGCACCGTTATACCGGGAACAGAGGTTTCCACCAGGCACGAAACATTGCCCTCCCATAGCGGGAGGTCGTGCGGAGCGAGAGACACATGGCTCGGCCAGAGCCGAAGTGCCTCGATCGGGCACGCTTCACCTTTCCTGGTTAATAACAGGCTTTCATTCAGCCCTTTGTGAACCTGTGGAAGAACCGGGACCGACTCGAGAGGGGCGGCGCTAAGCCAGCGTAGCCAGGACAATCCGGTCAGTGGGGCGGGGGATTGCCATTCGGCGTTCTGCAACCGGTCACGGAGAGGTTCCAAACCTCCTGCATACTGCAGTGTTAGCGGATGGCGCCGGATGCCCCGGAGTTCGGCGCGAAAAGCGGGAAGCTGTCGCCAGGCACCCGATTGCCAGTCGGTCAACGTCATTTGCCGAGTGTCGGGTGTTTTCGCATAGCGGACCAGGTCCTCGCTGTGACCGGTGGCGATATTCCAGGTGCCGACGAGGGTCAGGGTGACCAAAGCAACGATTCCGAGCGCACCCGGAGAGAGATGTCCGGCTGGGTGGCGGCGATAGGCGATACCCACCAGAGCGATCCAGGCCAGCCCCAACGTCAGACCTCCGAGCACATCGGTGAGCCAGTGGACACCCAGGTAGAGTCTGGAAAACGCGATGGGTACGGCGAGAACCGCCGCTACCGCATACGCAAGCCAACGCCATCGTTCCGATAGCTCCCGCCCAATCAATACGGCCAGAAAGCCGAATAAAACCGTGCTGTTGAGTGCATGTCCGCTCGGAAAGCTGTAGCCGGCAACGCCATAGTAAATTTCAGTCGGCCTTTGCAGTGCCGTTAGCGCCTTCAGGCTGTAATTGGCCAGGAGTGTGAAAGCCCCGACGGCACCCCAGTGGGCGGCGGCTCTGAATCTGCGCCGCAGCAGCAACCACCCGAAAACGACAATGAAAAGTGGCAACAGAACCCGCCCATCACCCAGCTCGGTGGTCGCCACCATCAGCCGGTCCATCACCGGTGTTCGCAGCTCCTGCAGTGAGTGGAAAACATAGGAGTCGAGGTTCGGAAACCACCCCTCCTCGCCGGTGAATGGAAAGAGCGTCACGAACCCCGCCACCGCACCCAGAAGCAGAAAGGCCAGCAGCGTCAGCGCCTTGCCTTCCGGGTGATGGGGGTCGAGCAGGGCTGCGGGCAGACGTCCGGCGTAGGGATGGCGCTGACTCCAGCCGAGCAGGGCGGCGATCATCGCGTGCGCTTTCGGGTGAAGCCAGCGGAAGGTGTGCTTGGCTGCCCAGAAGGTGAACAGGAGCAGAGCCAGCAGGAAGACGATCAGGGCCGCGAGGCGCATGGCCACTTCGGCAGCCAGTCCCAGTGTGGCGGCGAATACCACTCCGGGAAGCACATAGGCGGGCGCCCACAGGATTCCGGAGACCACATTAACGGCGAAAAAACGGCCGACGGGCATGTCCATCATGCCGGCCACCGCAGGGATGATGGGTCGAATGGGGCCGATAAAACGGCCCAAGAGGATGCTTTTTCCGCCGTGGCGCTGAAAGAAACGGGTGGCGTTCTCAATGAATTCGGGATGGGTCCGGAATGGCCATTGCGTTTTCAGCCCCTCGTGGAAGTACCGCCCCAGCCAGAAGCTGACACCATCGCCGGCGATGGCGCCCGTCGCCGCCAAGGCGAGGGTGGGCCAGAACTCGAGACTTCCGCTACCGACCAAAGCACCGATCCCGAACATCAGCATCGCACCCGGCAGAAACAGCCCGACGACCGCAAGCGATTCCGAGAAGGCGATCAGAAAGACCAGAACTCCCGCCCAGGTGGAATGGGTTTCTATCCAGGCCAGCAGTGGCGCGATCAGTTCCATGGCGGAATTCTACCCTGCAGATCTGCTGCGTCCAGGTTTCCAACTAGTGTACTGTTGCATGCTTGGCGATACTTTCAGAGCCCCCCAAAAACGTCAGGACAAGGCGCAGCGCGCAGGCAATGGTTATTCCCTTGTCAAGCGCTGCAACGCCGTCATGGCGTTTTTGGGGGGCTCCCTTCGGGCGAGCCGCTGGCCGGCCAGCGACTCGCTGAAAGCACCGCCAAGCGTGCAACAGTACGCTAGCAACATGCAATTTTTCATTTTGTGGCTAATCTGCAAATAGAGTCATGCAAACTCAAGGAGGAGCACTCATGGCGAAAATGGCGAAATTCAATACTTGGGACTGGGTCGCACTGGTGCTGTTGATCGTCGGTGGGCTCAACTGGGGTCTGATCGGCATCTTCGGCTTCGATCTGGTGGCGGCTATCTTTGGTGCGATGAGCTTCCTTTCGCGGCTGGTGTATACGCTGGTGGGTCTCTCGGCGCTCTATATCGCTGTCGAAGCGATACGCTGGGGAAGGACCAAGGAGGCCGTCGAAGCTTAGCTTAGCCGGCTGGATCCGTTGAGAGATAAACCACGGGGGGACGGTGCTTACGGGGACAGCCGGTGAAAGCCGGCTTCCTGCGTGTTCCCGTACTCCCTGTGTCAAGCGGCAGTACCGGCCGGGTTTCATGGATATGCCGGATATTCACGTCCACACTTTCTTGACCTGGCTGCCGCAAGATGGAACGACATGCCCCGGACCGAAATCGACCTGCAACAGACCATCTCTTTTCTGTCCATCCTCGATGAGGAGGGCAATGCCGATGAAGAGCTGGTCCCCTATCTCGACGACGATACCTTGCGCCGGCTTTTCCGGGTGATGCTTCTGTCGCGCCGTTTTGACGAACGCCTCCTGCAGCTTCAGCGCCAGGGCCGGCTCGGTACGTTTGCGCCGGTCAAAGGGCAGGAGGCTGCGCAGGTCGGGGCGATGGCGCCATTGCGAAGAACCGACTGGTTTGTGCCCTCTTTCCGTGAGACCGCCGCGGCCCTCTGGCGTGACACGCCGCTCAGTGGCCTGCTTCTCTACAACGCAGGTTTCAATGAAGGAGGCCTCCCGCCGGAGGGCAACAATGATCTTCCCATTGCGATTCCCGTTGCCACCCAGGTGCCCCACGCCGTAGGACTGGGTTACTCCGCCCGCGCCCAGGGAAAGGACGATGTCGCCATCGTCTTTTTTGGCGATGGCGCCACGTCCGAGGGTGACTTCCACGAGGCGATCAACTTTTCCGGCGTCTTCAGCACACCTACGATTTTTCTTTGCCAGAACAATCAGTGGGCCATTTCGGTGCCCCGTGAGAAACAGACCCACTCCAGGACACTGGCGCAGAAGGCTATCGCCTACGGCATCCCGGGTATCCAGGTGGACGGGAATGACGTTCTGGCCGTCTATGTGGCAACTGCCGAGGCCGCCGAACGGGCCCGGGCCGGCGGGGGACCGACATTCATCGAATGCATTACCTATCGTCTCTCCCTGCATACCACCGCCGACGATCCGACCCGCTACCGGTCGGAAGAGGAGGTGCAGGCCTGGGAGCGGAAAGAGCCGCTGATCCGTTTTCGTCGTTATCTCGAGAGTCGGGGTTTGCTTTCGGAACAGGAGGTGGAGCGCCTCGAACAGGAAATCAAAGAAGAGATCGCACAGGCTTGGGAGGAGGCGCAGATGCAGATGGAGAACCCCGATCCATCGGTGATGTTCGAGCATATCTACGCAGAGTCTCCGGACTACCTGAAGGCGCAGCGGGACGCATTTCAGAAGGAAATCGGCGGTGGCTAAGCTGACCATGGCCAAGGCACTGAACCTGGCGCTTGCCCAGGAGATGGAGCGTGACAAAAGCGTCTATGTCATGGGTGAAGACGTGGGGCGCGACGGCGGAGTGTTTCGCATTACGGAAGGGTTGATCGACCGGTTCGGTGAGGTTCGGGTCATGGACACGCCGCTCGCCGAGTCGGCCATCGTCGGGGTCGGTATCGGCATGGCGGTGGCGGGATTGAAACCGATCTGCGAGATCCAGTTTTCCGGTTTCAGCTACATGGGCATCGACCAGCTCGAATCGCACGCCGCACGTATGCGCTGGCGCTCCCGGGGCAGGTGGAGTGTACCGATGGTCGTACGGGCGCCCTATGGCGGCGGTGTGCGTGCCCTCGAACACCACTCGGAGAGCAAGGAAGTCTTTTACGCCCACACACCCGGCCTGAAGATGGTCATCCCCTCCGGACCGCGCAACGCCCGCGCCCTCCTGGTTAGTGCTATCCGGGACCCGGATCCGGTGGTGTTTTTCGAGCCCAAGGCGATTTACCGCGCCTTCCGCGAAGAGGTGCCGGATGAAGAGGAGACCCTGCCGTTGGGCAAGGCCCGGATCGTCCGGGAGGGCGGCGACATTACGCTGGTGGCCTATGGTGCCATGCTGCGTCCGACCCTGGAAGCCGCCGAGCAATTGGCCGGCGATGGCATCGATCCGGAGGTCATCGACCTGCTGACGATCTCACCCATGGATGATGAAACCATCGCCGCATCCGTGCGTAAAAACGGGCGGGTGGTGATAGTTCATGAGGCCCAGCGCAGCTTCGGGGCCGGGGCGGAGATCTTTGCGCGATTGAACGAGAAGGCCTTCTGGTACCTGGAGGCACCGATGGAACGGGTGACCGGATACGACGTCATCGTGCCGTTCTTCGCCCGTGAAAAGGCGTACCTGCCCGATGCCGAGCGCATCGTGCACGCCGCGCGTCGGGCGCTACAGTAGGTCCGGGCTTCAGCCCGTCAACGGCTTGAAGGTCGACAGGCTCGAATTCTGTACCCGTAACTCTCTGCTGGTCCCGGTGGTTGAAAAAATATGGCCGAATATCGAATGCAAGACCCCGGCGAGGGGATCCACGAGGCGGAAATCCTCGACTTGAAAGTCGCTTCCGGCGACCGGGTGAACGAAGGTGACACCCTGTTTGCGGTGGAGACCGACAAGGCTGTCCAGGATGTCCCATCCCCTTTCACCGGACAGGTGACAGACGTTCGGATAAACCGGGGCGATATGGTCCGCGTCGGAGACGTCCTGTTGACCTATGAGGCCGAAGGCGAAGAGGCCAAGGGCGAAAAGGCCAAAGCTGAAAAGGCCAAAGCTGAAAAGGCCAAAGACGAGGAGGTGCACGCGAAGCCGCCAATGAAAGGAGAGGCGAAGGAGCGGCATCGCCCGTCTCAGCCCGAGCGGCCGGAGCGGTCAGGTACGCCGGTACCCGCTTCACCCGCAACACGCAGGAGAGCCCGGGAGCTCGGCGTTGATCTGCGGCAGGTCGAACCCAGCGGCCCCCACGAGCGCGTGACTGACGAAGATGTCCAGCGCGTCGCCCAAAAACCGGAGCGCGAATTTACCCCTGAAGCTCCGCCGGCCGTCCGCCCGGCCGAACTGCCCGATTTCAGCCGCTGGGGAGCCGTAGAGAGACAGCCGCTGCACGGCATCCGACGCGCCACTGCCCGACAGATGGAGCGTGCCCGGAGTATTCCCCAGGTTACCCACCAGGACCTGGCGGACATCACCGCCCTCGAATCCTTTCGGCGTGAACACGCCGATTCGGTCAAGGCGCGCGGAGGCAAGCTGACCATGACCGTCATCGTCATGAAGGCCACCGCCGCCGTCCTGCGCCGCTTTCCGCGTTTCAATGCCAGTCTCGATGCGGAGAACGAAGCCATCATCCTCAAGCACTACTGCCACATCGGTATGGCCGTCGCCACCAAGCAGGGCTTGCTGGTGCCGGTGGTACGGGATGTCGACCGCAAGAGCCTGATCGAACTGGCCATTGAGACGATCGCTCTTGCGGAGAAGGCCCGCGCCGGGAAGATGGAGATGAATGAGCTGCAGGGTGCCAGTTTTTCACTGACCAATCCCGGTGGCATCGGGGGCACCTGGTTCACTCCGCTGATCAATCCGCCGGAGGCGGCGATACTCGGCATGACTCGTGCCGACTGGCGGCCGGTACTCGAAGGAGACCCCGAACGGGGGCGTTTCAGGGCAAGGCTGATGCTTCCACTCAGCCTCACCTTTGACCACCGTCTCAACGACGGCGCCGATGCCGCCTACTTTGTACGAAGCGTCGCCGAGATGCTGGCCGATCCTGAGTCGCTGCTGCTCTCGATCTGATGTGGCTTAATTCAAGCAGGTGGGGCGCAGATGACTAAACAAAGGGTCTCCTTCAGGGAGACGATTGCGGGCAGGGTTGTTCCCGGCAACCCTTCTGCATTCCCCCATCCCTGTGGATGCCGCAGGAGGTAAACAAATGCAGGCGACCTACATGGAGGGGAGGGAGGGCCGGACCGATATCGAAACACGGGATGAGGGTGGTCTCAAAGGCTGCACTGGTCAGGAAGGGTGCCTTCTTCCCCGCAGGGAAACGACTGAAGGCGTTCCATTCCGGCGAAAGGAGAGCAGAAAATGGTAATGGGCGAACTTCCGGTCAACACCGACCTGCTGGTGATTGGCGGCGGTCCCGGTGGATATGCGGCGGCCTTTCGCGCTGCCGACCTGGGACTGGATGTCACCATGGTGACCGACGAACCGCTCGGCGGTGTTTGTCTGCTGCGCGGCTGTATCCCCTCCAAGACGCTGCTCTACCTGGCCGAACTGCTGGAGGCCTCCCGCGCGGCAGAATCCATGGGGCTGCGGTTCGGTGAGCCGGAAATCGATCTGAAGGGCATGGGGGGCTGGCGCGACAAGGTGATCGGCCAACTGGTCCACGGTCTGGAGGGGCTTTGCCGCAAGCGCGGAGTGCAGCTCATCCGTGGCCGCGCCCACTTTGAAAGCTCTGAACGGGTGCGACTGGAGCACTCCGACATTGCGGCCATCGACTTCCGGCACGCCATCATTGCCACCGGCTCCCGACCCCGGATGCCCCCCGGCGTCGAAGCCGGCGGCCCGATTATGGATTCCACCGGTGCACTGAAGTTGCCGGATATCCCTGAGCGCCTGTTGGCCATAGGGGGCGGCTATGTGGGGCTGGAAATGGGTACCGTATACGCCGCCCTGGGCAGTCGGGTGACGATCGTACAGAGCCAGGATCGATTGCTGCCGCCCGTCGACGACGATCTTGTAAAGCCGTTGGCCCGCAAGCTCGAAAAGCGCTTCGAGGCAATTCACTACAACACCAGGGCGACCGGTCTGGAAATCAGGGGCGAGACCGTACAGGTCGCGCTGGCCGGAGATGTCGAGAGCACCGAACGGTTCGATCGGGTTCTGGTTGCGATTGGCCGTGTACCCAATATCGAGGGACTCAACCTGGAGGCGACCGGCGTCGAGAGAGACCGGCATGGCGCCATCCGGACCGATGAGCAGCGGCGGACCGCAGATGCCAACATTTTCGCGATTGGCGATGTGGTCGGCGGCACGCTGCTCGCCCACAAGGCGATGCATGAGGGAAAAGTGGCCGCCGAAGCCATTGCCGGACAACCCGCTGCATTCGATGCCCGCGCCATTCCGGCCGTGGTCTATACGGATCCGCAGATCGCCTGGTGCGGACTTACCGAGAGAGAGGCCCAATCGTCCGAGACCCGAGTCCGGGTCGACCGCTTCCCCTGGAAGGCCTCCGGCCGTGCCCTGTCGATGGGAGCCGAGGAGGGCATGACCAAGACGATCAGCGATCCGGAAAGCGGCCGCCTCCTGGGCGTCGGTATCGTCGGACGGCATGCGGAGGCCTTGATCGCCGAGGCCACGCTGGCCATCGAGATGGGAGCCGTTGCCGAAGACCTCGCCCGCAGCATCCACCCTCATCCCACCCTTTCGGAAACCCTCAGCGAGGCGGCCGAACTCACCCTGGGCGGATCAACCCACTTCAAGTAATCCGGGCTACTGATGTCGGAACCAGAGGGTCCGCAAAGCTGGTCCTAAGTGCAGGCCGGTTGGATGTCTCATTGTGTCCCATTGCCAATAGCGTTAAAGGCCCTTAAAGCGATATCATTAGAAGTATCTGATCTTTTCATTGACCTTCAGTCGTCCAAACCGACTCGGAGCCCATCTTGAACGACTCGAATGACAGCGGCTGGCACGTCGACCGGTCCAAAAACATCGTTAGCCATATCGACGGATTTTCGGCCGAAATGGTCCACGGCCAAGTCCGCAATATTTTGCGACTCCCGCCGGATACTGCCGCGCGCGAGATTTCCCGCTACCTTTCCGGAGCTGAAAAGGCGTGGGCTGACGCGCTACCCGCCGAAGCGGAGAACGCGGGACCCTCGGCTATCGCCCGGCTCATCGGGAATGGCCCCAAGCTGCGTCCCAATGTGCCGCCCCCTCCGAAACAGCGGACGTGGTCAGAAACCTATCCGCCGGCACCGATTTCGGAAGAGCCCGGGCCCAAGTCCAGGCCCGAGCCGATTATCAAAGTGAAGCGCCGTAAACGGATGCTGAAACCGGGTAGCGAAGACCAATAAAAATATCGCTCAGGCATCAACACCGATAGCTAACCTGGGGGAGTTCGACGTGAAGCTCGAGACCATCGCCATTCATGGTGGCTATGAACCGGAACCGACTACCAAGTCGGCGGCGGTGCCTATCTATCAGACCACCTCCTACGTCTTTGACGACACCCAGCACGGGGCGGACCTGTTCGACCTCAAGGTGTCGGGCAATATCTATACCCGCATCATGAATCCTACCAATGCAGTGCTGGAGCAACGGGTGGCGGCCATGGAGGGCGGTGTCGGCGCCCTGGCGCTGGCCTCGGGCATGGCGGCTATCACGTACACCATTCAGACGCTGGCGGAGGCGGGTGACAACATCGTCTCCATCAGCCGACTCTACGGCGGGACCTACAATCTATTCGCCCATACCCTGCCGCGTCAGGGTATCGAGGTGCGCTTCGCCGCCTACGACGACCTCGAGCAGATCGAAAGCCTGATTGATGACCGGACCAAGCTGGTGTTCTGTGAGTCCGTCGGTAATCCGTCGGTGAACGTGACGGATATCGAGGCACTGGCAACGATGGCCCACGCCAGGGGCGTGCCGGTGGCGGTGGACAACACCGTGCCTTCGCCGGCCCTGTGGCGGCCCATTGAAAATGGCGCCGACATCGTTATTCACTCGCTGACGAAATACATGGGCGGGCATGGCACCACCTTGGGCGGCATCGTGGTGGACTCGGGCAAGTTCCCGTGGGCCGAGCATACCGATCGCTTTCCGATGCTCACTGAGCCGGACCCCTCCTACCACGGGGTGGTCTATACCGAGGCGCTGGGTGAGTCCGCCTTCATCGGCCGCTGCCGGGTTGTCCCGCTGCGCAGCATGGGCGCGGCCCTTTCGCCCTTCAACGCCTTCCAGCTCATGCAGGGCATCGAGACCCTCGCCCTGCGTATGGAGCGCCACTGCGATAATGCGCGGGAAGTAGCTGAATACCTGCAGCAGCACCCGCAGGTGGAATGGGTAAAGTATCCGGGATTAGCTGACCATCCGGAATATGCCCTGGTGCAGAAGTACATGGGCGGCCGGGGTTCCGGCATCCTCGCGTTCGGCATCAAGGGCGGCCGAGAAGCGGGGGCCAAATTTATCGATGCGCTGAACCTGGTGGTGCGCCTGGTGAATATCGGCGATGCCAAATCCCTGGCCTGCCACCCGGCCACCACCACCCATCGTCAACTTGACGAGGCAGAGCTGGCAAAGGCGGGTGTAACCCCGGATATGGTGCGCCTCTCGATCGGCATCGAGCACATCGACGATATTATCGCCGACGTGGAACAGGCGCTCGCGGCAGCAAAGTAATCCATCGCCCCGGCTTTTTACCGGGGCACCTCCTTTACCTGTAGGTCGGCCTTCAGCCCGACCCTTTTGGGCAGATCGAAAGGTGTGATCCGGGAGTGGATGTTTGACGGTCTGAAGGTCGACCCGCGCGCAGGTCGGCGATCTTATCGCCATTGCAGAACATCGCCGCCGAATGGCCCGGATTAGCCTCTTCCGTAGGCGACGATGGCATTTCCCGGGGCCGCTTTAACTGCGACGTCCGCCGGCTCGATAGCATGTCGCATTGCGGATGTATAGATTCGCAGGAGATCTTCCTCGGAAACATCAATGAACGAGTCCAGCTCCGACAGCGCGTACACCAGGTCGCTGTGAGCGATCACGCATTTCTCGCCAGAGCAGACGGGCACCGGCGGCAAGGATTGGCGAATGGGGTTCAGGCTTAATGGGTAGCGGCGCCAGGCAAACGGATAATTGACCAACACGGCCACTGCCCATATGACGAGTACATTGACCAGTACCGGCTCCAGCAGGTAACCGTACCCCAGAGCGTGGACCTGCGGCCCGCCCACCACCGCCACCAGTGCCGTCGCTCCGCCCGGGGGGTGAATGCAGCGCAGGTAATACATCACCACAATCGCGATGGCCACCGCCAGCGGGCCGGCCAGTAGCGGGTTTGCTATCCACGAGGCGCAGGTGACCCCCACTGCCGCCGACAACAAGTTGCCGCCGATCAGCGGCCAGGGCTGGGACAGACTGCCGTGTGGCACCGCGAACAGCAGCACCGCCGATGCACCCATGGATGCCACCATCAGTGCGGCACCCTGCAGATCCAGGATGCGGCTGCTCACCCAGAACACCATCAGGATACCAACGAAACCACCCACTGCCGATATCACCTTCTCACGATGGGTGGTGGGATGCGTATCGCTGCTGTTGATCCAGTCCCGGAGGCCGGCGTAGGCATGCTTTGCCACCGACATGTCAGCCGGTGCTCCAGGCCCGCGGACGTTTCATCCCGGCCAGTTTACACGCCTGCTTGACATAGCCGTAGGGAAACAATTTGAACAGGTAATTACGTGCCTTGCGGCCGTAGCCGAGCTCTTCCGCGAGAAACTTGATGGTGAAGCGGGCATCGGGAGCGATCTGATGCTCGTCA
Organism: Thiohalomonas denitrificans; assembly: GCF_016841685.1. GTDB lineage: Bacteria > Pseudomonadota > Gammaproteobacteria > Thiohalomonadales > Thiohalomonadaceae > Thiohalomonas > Thiohalomonas denitrificans_A. The sequence continues at coordinate 4,433 of NZ_JAENYR010000052.1, read as the reverse complement.
TAGAAGCTCCGCATGAACCGAAGCACCTTCCAGTGTTCTTCAGTGAGGTGCAGATGTTCCTGGGCGGCGAGGTGCTCGGCCACGGCTTGATCCCAGTGACCCGGTTCTATGAGATAGCCCTCTTCGTCGGTGGCGACACGATTTCCTGAATTGTCGGCAATCATCTGTCACTCTCTCCTCATTCACTAACTAATCGCTGAATCGGTTTTTTCTGCTGCTGCTAAGAGTAGAGATGGCTTCTAAATCGGACAAACGATATTTTCTGCATCATAATATCGACATATTCGATAGTTGGAGTCGAGAACCGTGGAGATCGAGTTTGCCCGCACCTTCCTTGCCGTGGCCGCGGCCGGCAATTTCGTAGGCGCCGCAGCCAGGCTACACGTGACCCAATCCACCGTGAGTTCGCGTATCCAGTCGCTGGAACGGGAATTGGGCGCGCAGCTGTTTCGTCGAGGCCGTGGTGGTGCCGACCTGACCGCTGCGGGGGCGCGCTTTCTGCGCCATGCCAAAATGCTGGTACTAACCGTGGAGCAGGCGCGACATGAGGTTGGCCTTCCCGCCGGCTTCAGCGGTAGTATCACGCTGGGTGCCCGTATTGCCTTGTGGGAAGGGTTTTTGCCGCGCTGGGTCGATTGGATGAGGGATGCAGCGCCGGATATTTCGTTGCGTATGGAGGTAAGCCTCGAGGACGAAATGATCCAGCAGTTGGTGCAGGGCATCATCGATATCGGCGTGATGTATACACCGGAGCGCCGCCCCGGCCTCGGTATCGAACGTCTGTTTGATGAATCTCTGCTGCTGGTTACCACCGATCCGGACCGCGACTGGTCGGACAAGAACTATGTACATATCGACTGGGGTCAGGAGTTCCAGGCGCAGTTCAGCACCATGTATGCAGAAGCCCCGCCGCCGGCCCTGAATACCAACATCGGTTGGCTCGCCATGCAGTATCTGCTGCGTAACGGCGGCTCTGCCCACTTCCCCGCCCGCACGGTGCGATCCCTGGTTGCCCGGGAGCGGCTCTGGGTAGTGGAAGACAGTCCGGCATTCACCATGCCCGCCTATATGGTTTATCCCCTCGATCGCAATGAGGAGTGCCTGGCACTGGCCTTGGAGGGGCTGCGCGAACTGGCAGCAAAGGAGCAGAACGTAACGCTGCGCTGAGGAGCCGCCAGGGCGCTGTCGGGACCTCTCGCAATGACGGCTAAATGTTCGTCACTGATTCGGGTCTGCGCAGCAGGGGGTACGGCTCGCAATGACAGCTGAATGTTCGTCACTGATAGGGGCCGCGGAGCGGCGGGTAGTGCTCGTAAAGGATCTGAGGCTTTCTAAGCACGAAGTCATATCACTACGGGGGCCACCGGTTATTGGTTTCAAATCCCCCCGTGCTCTCTCTTGGCTCTGTGTTCTCTGTGGTGAACCTAACGGATGAAGGGATTGCTCTGCCGTTCGGCGCCGAAGGTGGACATGGGGCCGTGGCCGGGGACGAACTCGATGTCATCTCCGAGGGGCAGGAGTCGCTCGCGGATGGATGCAATTAGCGCGGTATGATCGCTTCGCGGGAAGTCGGTGCGGCCGATGGACCCCTGGAACAGCACATCGCCGACAAACGCCAGCCGGGCTCGCGGATGATAGAAGACGATATGCCCCGGCGTATGCCCCGGGCAGTGAATCACTTCCAGCCGCTCTTCGCCAACGCTCACCGTATCACCATGCTCCAGCCACTGATCCGGTTCGAACGGCTCGATTCGTGGTAATCCAAACATCTCTGCCTGCTGCGGCAGTATCTGCAACCAGAAGGCGTCTTCCCGCTGAGGACCAACCACCGATACGCCGACGGCATCCGCCAGCGACCGGGCCACTCCCACGTGGTCCATGTGACCGTGGGTCAGCAGCACCTTTTCAAGCGTCAGTCCTTTCTGCCGGATCGCCGACATCAGCCGTTCCTGCTCACCACCCGGATCAATGAGCGCCGCACGGTTCGTGCGCTCGCACCAGATAAGCGAACAGTTCTGCTGGAAAGAGGTGACGGGAATGATTCGGTATTTCATATCAGGTATTAACCACGGGGAGCACGGGGGACACGGGGATTAACCACGAGAACGGGGACGAAACAGAGCACAGCTTTCATATAACCCTCCGGGCGCTCTGTGTTCTCCGTGTTATGGATGGTTATATCCATGTTCCCCGTGCGCCCCGTGGCCCCCGTGGTTTGGTTGACTATTTCAAAGCGTAGACAGCACCCGCCCGGCGGCTTCGACGGTGGCGTCGATGTCGGCTTCGCTGTGCGCGGCGGAGACAAAGCCGGCCTCGAACGCCGATGGGGCGAGATAGACGCCTTCGTTCAGCATGCCGTGGAAGAACAGCTTGAAACGATCCACGTTGCATTCGGTCACTTGGGCGAAGTTGGTGATATTCGGTTCCTCGGTGAAGAAGAGTCCGAACATGCCGCCCACGGCGTTGGCGCTCATGGGGATCTCGTGAGTCCTGGCTTTTTCCAGCACACCCTTGACCAGCCGGTCGGTCTTTTTACTGATGTCGTGATAGAAGCTCGGCTGCATAACCAGCTTCAGCGTTGCCAGTCCCGCGGCCATGGCCACCGGATTTCCGGAGAGTGTGCCGGCCTGATAGACCGGGCCCAGCGGTGAAATATGCTCCATGATTTCCCGCTTGCCGCCGAAGGCGCCCACCGGCATGCCTCCGCCGACCACCTTGCCGAGGGTAGTGAGGTCGGGGGTAATCCCGTAGTGGGCCTGGGCGCCGCCGAGGGCCACACGGAAGCCGGTCATCACCTCGTCGAAGATGAGCACGGAGCCGTAGTCGTCGCACATCTCCCGTAGCCCCTCCAGGAAACCGGGGACCGGCGGGATGCAGTTCATGTTGCCGGCAATCGGTTCGACGATGATGCCCGCCACCTGGCCGCCGATGTGAGTGAAGGCCTCCTTGGCGGCCTCGATGTCGTTGAAGGGCAGGGTGATGGTGTGTTCGGCCAGCGCCGCCGGCACTCCGGGCGAGTTGGGTACGCCGAGTGTGAGGGCGCCGGAACCCGCCTTGACCAGCAGCGAGTCGGAGTGGCCGTGATAGCAGCCTTCGAACTTGACGATCTTGTCGCGTCCCGTCACTCCGCGTGCCAGGCGAATGGCTGTCATGGTCGCCTCGGTGCCGGAGTTGACCATGCGCACCATGTCCATAGAGGGAACCAGCTCGCACAGTAGGTCGGCCATTTCGGTCTCGACCGCCGTCGGTGCGCCAAAGGAGAGGCCGTTGGCCGCCGTTTCCTGGACGGCCCGGATGACATCCGGGTGGGCATGACCCGCCACCATCGGCCCCCAGGAGGCAACGTAATCGATGTACTTTTTGTCACTCTCGGACCAGAGGTACGGCCCCTCGCCACGCTTGAAGAAAATCGGCTCGCCGCCCACGCCGCGGAAGGCGCGCACCGGGGAATTCACGCCACCGGGGATGTGTTTCTGCGCAGCGGTAAAGAGTTCGTGTGAATGCGGCATCTTCATTCCTTTTGGTTTTGACCACGGGGGACACGGGGAGCACGGGGAAAGCCTATTAACCACTGAGGACCAAAGCTTTTCTCTGTGTGCTCTGTGGTTTTGAACAAGTGTTTTCCCCGTGCTCCCCGTGTCCCCCCCCGTGGTTATTCATACAAGTCGGATATTTTACGGGCGACGGCGCGGATATCCTCTGCGCCGAAAACGGCGCTGACTACGGCGAGCATGTCGGCGCCGGCTGCCACCAGGGTGCCGCCATTGTCGGCGGTGATGCCGCCGATGGCAACCACAGGCACGGTCAGGCGCGCCTTGGCATTGCGCAGCAGATCGGGGCTGGCGCGAACCGCGTCGGGTTTGACGGAGGAGGGGAAGAAACTGCCGAAGGCCACGTAGTCGGCACCGGCACTTTCGGCCTCCAGAGCCAGTTCCAGACGGTCATAGCAGGAGACGCCGATGATGGCCTCCGGGCCCAGGACCTCCCGGGCCGCCGCGATATCGCTGTCGTTTTTGCCGAGATGGACGCCTGCAGCACGCGCCTGCAGAGCGATCTCCACATCATCATTGACGATAAGCGGGATGCCGAGGGGGCGACAGAGTGTGACCAGGTCCTGCGCCTCCCAGAGGCGACGCGCCGGATCCGGGTGTTTGCTGCGGTACTGGACCACACGCGCCCCGCCATCGATCGCCAGCGCGGTCGCCGGGACCAGCCGCTCGTCGGGAATGAGGCTTTCGTCGGTAATCGCGTACAGTCCGCGAAGTGTGTCGAATGTATTCATAGAGCGCTCATATAGTTCACCACAGAGGGCACTGAGAGGTGTCCGTATTGCGAGCAACTTCCCGTCGCTGCGCGGCCCCGAATCAATGACGAACTCTTAGCCGTCATTGCGAGCCGTACCCGCCGCTGCGCGGCCCCGAATCGATGACGAA
>NZ_JAENYR010000051.1 GCF_016841685.1 Thiohalomonas denitrificans | reverse complement strand
ATGGTGACTATTTGATCATGCCTCGATCTCGGTATCAAGTGGGGAGCGCACCCCTATGGGGAGGCACACAGCTGGCGCACTTACACCACACCAGATAACCCGTACGCGATAAAGGTGTGGCGGGTGGAAGATTTTGAAGAGGTTGAATCCGGTAGCGGTTATCTGGAGCCGGTTCCTAATGGGAAAAGCTTTGAGGCTGGGGGTATCATCGCTTCCTGCCAGCGAGAGGAAAAGGTCCCAGGGGTCCACTGGAAGCATCAAGAGGGAAGCTGGTCGATTACTTTGGCGGCCGTGGGGGGAGGCATTCAGGAAACGAATGACCTTTATCTTAATGAGGCCCCTGAGGCTGGATATAAGCCGAAGATAACGGTTTCACAGACAAGAGGAAGCTCCAATTACCGAGTCCGCATCTATCCAGCGCGTCACTACTACTATATCGCCCATAATGGCCAACGGTATGGAAGCTTTTCAGCTTCATTTGACCCTTACATGGAAAGCGATGTGTGCCTAGTTAAAATAAGTTTCAAGTACAACCCTCACGGTTCGCGAAATCTGGCAGTTAAACCCCGAGACTGACTGGTGATACCCACATAAAGGCAGCAAGCTCCCGCTTCGACGGCAGCCGCGCCACCCTCGAGCGCGAGGCCAGCACCAGCTACGACTTCGACGGCGACGGTGAGTTCGACACCACCGTCCTGGGACGGCTCACCGAGGATGCCGAGGGTAATGACCTCTTCCAACAGGCCGCCGAGGGCGAAACGCCCGACGTACAGGGCGTGAGGCTCTCCCGTAAGCTTCCCCTCGGAGTATTCGGGCGAGATTCCCCGGTCGAGGAGTGGGTTGGGTTTGATTTGGAAAAGGCCGATTGGGTCTCCCCCCTATGGAGAGGGTGTGAGATCCGATATTGGACTGAAATATTACGGAAACATGCGCAAGCCTTCGTTGAGCCACACCGAACCGTTTCGGAAATAATATGGGAGCCGCCAGGACCCGAAGAAGGAGGTCCGAAGGTTCCATTGGCAGTCAAATGGGCGGACAATGGCTCTGATTTCCGGGTGTTTTGGGCAGGTCGGGCTTAAGCCCGTCGAACTCCAGTGACGGCCTTAAGGCCGATCTACAGGAAGAACCGGTGGTCCGATGATGAAGGTCGGGCTTTAGTCCGTCGTCCGGTCGGGGGGCTTTGTACTCGGGCGCCTATCTCCAAAGGGGGGCTGGGTTATCCCCGGTCAGCCGCTAAACTGTTCCGCATATTAGCCTTTTTGAATATTTGATATGGATCTGCTACCGGTTTTCATGAATATCCGCGACCGCCGGGCCCTGGTGGTCGGCGGTGGTGAAGTGGCTGCGCGCAAAGCCGGCGTGTTGCTGGAGGCGGGCGCCAAGGTCACGGTGGTGGCCCCCGAACTGACCGATACCTTGAACGACCAGGTGGAAGAGGGGCGTATCGACTACCGGCCGGGCCGTTTCGAGGAGTCCGATCTGGACGGTATCATGCTGGTGATCGCGGCGACGGATGACCAGGCGGTCAACCGCGAAGTCTCGGAACGCGCCCAGACGCGGAGTATTCCGGTGAACGTGGTGGACAATCCGGAGCTGTGCAGCTTTGTGATGCCCTCGATTATCGATCGCTCGCCGGTACAGATCGCCGTTTCCACCGGAGGCGCATCGCCGGTGTTGGCTCGCATGCTGCGGGCCAAGCTGGAGTCGGCCATTCCCATCGCCTATGGCCGGTTGGCGGGCATGCTTGAGCGCTTCCGCGACCCGGTCAAGGCGCGTTTTTCGACCGTCAATGCGCGTCGCAATTTCTGGGAAGGTATTCTCGAGGGGCGGGTCGCCGAGCTCGTTTTTGCCGGCAAGGATCAGGAGGCGGAGCAGGCGCTGGAGCAGGCGATTGCCGAGGGCGAGGACCGGGAGGTGGGTGAGGTCTATCTGATCGGTGGTGGTCCCGGTGACCCGGACCTGTTGACGTTCCGCGCGCTGCGGCTGATGCAGCAGGCGGATGTCATCGTTCACGATCGTCTGATCTCCAAGGAGGTGCTGGACCTCTCGCGTCGGGACGCCGAGCGCATCTACGTCGGCAAGGAGCGGGATAATCACTCCGTGCCGCAGGATCAGATCAATCAACTGCTGGTGGACCTTGCCAAGCAGGGCAAGCGCGTTTGTCGTTTGAAAGGCGGCGACCCGTTTGTGTTCGGACGGGGCGGCGAGGAGATCGAGACGCTTACGGCCGAGGGTGTCGATTTCCAGGTGGTCCCGGGTATTACCGCGGCCCTGGGAACTTCTGCCTACGCCGGCATTCCGCTTACGCACCGCGATTACTCACAGGCGGCGGTATTCGTCACCGGACATTTGAAAGACGGCTCCATGAACCTCAACTGGTCGGCGCTGGCACAGCCCAACCAGACCGTGGTGTTTTACATGGGATTGAAGGGACTACCGGTTATCTGCAGCAAGCTCATCGAAAACGGCATGGACGGGGATACGCCGATTGCACTGGTCCAGCAGGCGACCACCCCCAGACAGCGGGTCTTTACCGGCACACTGAATACCATGCCCGACGTTATCCACAATAGCGACATCAAGCCACCGACGCTGATCATCGTCGGAAATGTGGTGAAGCTGCACGAAAAGCTGGGTTGGTTCCGATCGGAAGAAATGAGACGCCGCGGTGAGACCGCCCAGCGCGGCGTTACTGCGGAGTAACGAGAAAACGGCTTAAACCACAGAGACCACAGAGATCACGAGAACTGCCTAAGAAGAGACTAAGGTTTAGTCTTCGGACGGCAAAAGGTTGCGCACACAGATCATCGAACATGCAGTTTGTTCTCTGTGCCCTCTGTGGTTACAATCCGTTTACTTGGGCCGCTGCTGTTCCGGTTTGACCTTTGGTGTGAAGTATTCGTCGGCATCGTCGATGTCCACCGGGTTGCCGTCGTTGTCCTCCAGCGGCTGTTCGTAGTCGTTCCAGCCGCGGACACCGGTCTTCAGGGAATACACGTTCTTGTAGCCCATGCGCTGCATGGTATAGGCGGCCAGTACGCTGCGGTTACCGGATCGGCAGACCACGACTACCTCGCGGTCCCGGGCCTGAACCAGCTCCGGGATGGTCTCCTCGTAGTCCCACTCACAGGAGGCTTCGAGAATACCCCGAGGCGCATTGATAGAGCCCCTGATATGCATGGCGTCGAACTCGTAGGGTTCACGCACGTCCAACAACAGGAGGTCGGGGTTTTCCTCCAGCCGATCGACGAGGTCCCAGGGAAACAGCTCTTCGACTTCGGAAACGTGTTCTGCAATCAGGTCGGTGAAGGTTTTCATGTCCGTAGGCCTAAGGGTCTGTCGGAAACGGCGGATTTTACGTGCTTTGACCGGTGAGCTCAAAGAGAAGTCCATGAGTCCACTCGGTTAGCTGAAAAGGCCAGCCTGGCAAAACGGAGTGAGATATGGCAGTCGAAAAATTCATTCCCATCAAATCGGAAGACGAACCCGAAATTGATGAGCGTCTTGAGGCGTTCAGCGCGCCTTGTGAAGGCAAGGAACCGTACGTGTTGATGGTCCTCGGTGATTCGATGGCACCCGAGTTCCAGGCTGGTGATGTCGTGGTAATTGAACCACACAACATGTTCAAGGACGGGTCCTATGTCGTTGCCTTTTACAATGAAGAGTATATCTTCCGCAAGCTACGGATGGTCGGCGGCGACAGGTATTATCTGGAAGCCGAAAATCACGCCTACCCTGCTCATCAGCTGGAGAACCTGGATCAAATCAAGGGTGTTATCACGCAGCGCAAACGTCCGGGAGGCGGGCGGAAGAACATGAGAACTTACACCTGAGGAGCGGCGGCGCGAAAGCGTGGTGCTTGGCGAGCGATGCAAGTGCTTGCCTCAAAGTATGCTGGCCTTCGGTATACTTTCTCCGCCATTACTGTATAGTGTCTAAAGTCGCCGCATATCCGGTCAGTTGCGACGCTCGCGGTCGATCCCCGATTAAACCTCGAAGCACCCCACTCGATTTGCCTGGACCGGGCCGGATCAGGAGCCTGTTGGCTCTATCATGCGGTTGGCCCAACCAAGAGTTTTCATTCCAATATGTCATTTGATTCGCTCGGCCTTTCGGCCGAACTGCTTAGCGCCGTGGCCGATCAGGGCTACAGTGAACCCACTCCCGTGCAGTATCAGGCCATTCCAATCATTCTGGAAGGTCACGACATTATGGCCGGTGCGCAGACCGGAACCGGCAAGACGGCCGGTTTTACGTTGCCGCTGCTGCAGCGACTTTCCACCTCTCAGGGGAAAAACAAGCGGGCTGTACGCGCCTTGATCCTGACACCGACCCGCGAACTGGCGGCCCAGGTGAGTGAGAGTGTCGAGACCTATGGAAGACATCTGCCCCTGAAAAGCGCGGCGGTATTCGGTGGCGTCAGCATCAATCCGCAGATCCAGAAACTCCGGCGCGGCGTGGATATCCTGATTGCCACCCCGGGGCGCCTGCTCGACCATGTGGGGCAGGGGACAGTCGATCTCTCCGCACTGGAGGTGCTGGTGCTGGACGAGGCCGATCGGATGCTCGACATGGGATTCATTCACGACATCCGTCGTGTTCTGAAGTTGCTTCCGAAGCAGCGGCAGAATCTGATGTTTTCCGCGACCTTTTCCGATGAGATCAAGAGACTGGCACACGGGATTCTGAGTCAGCCAAAGCTCATCGAGGTCGCCGGGCGCAATACCGCCTCCGAACAGGTCGAGCAGGTCGTGCATCCAGTGGACCGACACCGCAAGCGGGAGTTGCTGTCCTTCCTCATCGGCTCCCGGGACTGGCGCCAGGTCTTGGTTTTCACCCGCACCAAACATGGTGCCAACCGATTGGCCGGTCAGTTGGAGAAAGATGGTATCAGCGCTGCCGCGATCCATGGCAACAAGAGTCAGGGGGCACGTACCAGGGCCCTGGCGGACTTCAAGAAGGGTGCGGTCAGGGTGTTGGTGGCCACCGACATTGCCGCTCGCGGTCTGGACATCGACCAGCTTCCGCACGTGGTGAATTTCGAACTGCCGAATGTATCGGAAGATTATGTACACCGGATCGGCCGCACCGGCCGCGCCGGCAGGGAGGGCGAGGCCGCCTCTCTGGTGTGTGTCGATGAGGAGAAGCTGCTGCACGGCATTGAGCGCTTGTTGAAACGCGACGTCCCCAAGGTGGTCATCAAGGGCTACGAGCCGGACCCCAGTATAAAACCTGAGCCGATTGAAAATGGCCGCCGTGGGAAGGGAGGTCCGGGTCGGGCCGCCGGTCACGAACGCCCGCAGGCAAACGGAAAGAAGCGCCAGAGCCGTGGAGCCGACCGCTCGGGTGAAAAGACCCGCCGCAAGGGTAGGGCAGGTTCCCGAGTAACCGTATAAGGTAGGGTAGGGTAGGGCAGGGCGTGCGGGGGGGCCCCGCACGGTCCTCGCTTGATGTCTGTCGCATGCAGCCCTGCATGCGTCTTATCGCCTTTCCTGCAACTCGTGGATGGGATCCTTCAGGTACGAGCCCGACAGCGCCTTGTTATTCCTTCTGGCAGAGATTCTGCTCTACGGCCATTACGGCCGCTTCGACGCGTGAGTGGACGTCCAACTTGCGCAAAATCGCTTTGACGTGAAGCTTGACGGTGCCGTCGGAGATACCCAGATTGCGGGCGATAACCTTGTTGCTCTGGCCTTCGGCGAGCAGACACAGGATCTCTTTCTCACGCGGAGTGAGTTCGTCGAACGGATTGGCTTCCACCTTGGGGGTTTCCACTGTCAGGCCGCCGTCGCCCTGAACGACCCGTGCAAGTACGCCAGCCAGTTCGGGGGCAACGATGGTTTTGCCACTGACGATTTCCCGCAAGGCTTCGACCAGTTCGGTGGGCTCCATATCTTTCAGCAGGTAACCCTGGGCGCCATTGCGCAGACACTCGACCAGGTCTTCCTCCTCGTTGGAGGTGGTCAGCATGACGATGGGCATGGCCAGTCCTTCGCGGCGCAGGGCGTTCAGCACCTCGAGTCCGTTCATGTCGGGCATGCGCATGTCCAAAAGGATAATCTCGGGCTGCAATTCCTTCGCTTTTTCCAGGCCCTCCCGCCCGTCCCCCACCGCGGCAGCTACGTCAATACCGTGACGTTCGAGCAGCGTTTCAAGGCCGCTGCGAAAAAGGGTGTGGTCATCAATCAACAAGACACGCATGGGGTCTCTCAATCCAGTCAAAAGGACAGGCTCCTAGGGGACGACCCGTCCGGGAAACGTGTTGCCATAAGGCATTGATACGTTTTCCTTGGTGCAGGTCGTTGATTTTCGGCCATGCACTTGCGCCGGGCCGCGACAGTTTTTGCCAATCCAACTTCTTCGAGCTGTTCTTGTTCTTTGCGCGCGCCTCGCGTCTTTGCGGTTCAGACCACTAAATCAGGGCAAACCGCTGATTTTGGTGGTCGGTGTTCGGGTCCGGATGGCGGAAGCTGAGCTGCACTCGTGTGCCTTCGCTGGCTTCGGATTCGATACGTAGCTCACCGCCCAGATAGCGGGCCCGCTCCTGCATGATCGATAGGCCGATGTGTTCACCCGGATGTCCGGTGAAGGCGGGACGACTCATGCCCACGCCGTCGTCCTCCACCAGTACGTGGTATTGGCCCTCATTATTACACTTGAGCATCACCCGCACCGTATTTGCGCGACTGTGCTTGCGAATGTTGGCGAGCGCCTCCTGTACGATACGCAGCACCTGCATCTCCATATTGCCGGGAAGACGGGTGGACTCCCACTCCTTTTGCAGCAGGATATGCATGCCGGTCTGCTTGCGGAAGGTGCCGATCAGGTCTTCCAGAGCCGGCATCAGGCCGCGGGCATTCATCGGGGCGCGGAAGTGTGCCAACAGCTCCCGAAGCTCCGTGTAGGCCTCATCCAGGCCACCTTTGATTTGCTGAATTTCCGCGTGGATGTCTTCCATGCTCTGCTGGTCGACAGTCTCATCCAGCATGGAGGTCTGGAAGCGCAGGGAGGCGAGTGTCTGGGCCAGGGAGTCATGTAGCTCATGGGCCAGGGCGTTTCGCTCCTGCATGATCGACAGTCGCTTGGCCTCATTGTCGAGGTGGGCCTTTTCGATGGCCATGCCCAGATGTCGGCCGATACTGGTAAACAGCGCCTTGACCTCGTCACGGGCCTCGAATTCGGCGCGGTTGACGAACAGATTATAGACGCCGAGATTTTTACCTCGGTACTGTAGCGGAACGGCAATCATTTCCAGCGATGTGTCTTCGAGCATAGGGCGCCCTACGAATTGGGTACACGGTTTCAGGTCCTGCTGGAACAGGACTTCTCCCTCGGAGAGGGCACTCCCGCATAGACAGCGCTGAACCGGGACCATGCGCTCGCGTTCCACCACTTCGTCATCCAGGCCAATGGAGGCTACGAGCTCCATCTGATTGTTGTCGGTCAGCAGGCGCACGGTACCCGCGTGGGCGTTGACAATGTCACGCATGGTATAGAGGAAGCGGGTCAGGAGATCTTTCAGGTCCCGGGAGGCATTGAGACTGGCCGCCACGTCGTAGAGGACCTGTAGCGAGTTGGTTTTTTGGGCAATGCGCTCCGTTTGGCGGCGGACCTCTTCGTCGAGATTGTGGGAGAGGGTCTCCAGAAACTGGCCAATCGCATTGAGATCATGGGAGAGGCCGTCAAATTCGTCATTGCCATTCTCCGCCAGACGAGCTTCGTGATCGCCGCTGCGTATTCGGGCCACCCAATCCTTGAGACGCCAGACGGGCGTCAGCACGTGGCCATAAAGGGCATTGAAGAGGAAATAGACGAGCCCCAGCCCGCTCGCTGTGAAGAGTAGTAGCGCGACGAAGAGGGTATCGGTGTAAGCGGGATAGTGGACCAGCAGCAAGCCGGTCAACCCCATCAACGGTATGAGCAGCCCGATACCGGCCAGCGGCAGGACAAAGCGCTTGTATTTCAGCACGCGGAATCCCTCCCGTCGCTGAGCCGCCTTGCGGTTAGCGGCAACGGGATCAGAACGGCCGACATCGCCGATATCTCGCGCCTGTGTCATCGTTATAATGTGGACAGGGTTGGTCTGTGTAAGTTGCGCCGAAAAACCAACGCATATTACCACAGCGCCCCCATTTCGGGAGACAGTTTCGGGACAATGACCCGAATTGGTGCACGAGGGCGGTCGCCTGCCGCCCTTGATGCGTCACTTTACGCTTCCTTCGGCGGGACAAAGCTGGCGTCGTTGGGATTCATGACGATGAGGCGATAATCGTTCGGTTCGATCTCGACGAAGTCAATGGTGGCGCCCGACAGCAGGGGGCCGTATTCCGGAGCCATCACCACTTCGATGCCCTCGCAGTTGAAGACCATGTCTTCGTCGGTGGATTCATCGAAGCCGATACCGTAATCCATGCTGCCATCCGGTTTTTTCCGGGCGGCGATACGCAGGGAAAGTTTCTTGGCATCCACCTGTTCCGCCGAATTGCGGACCTGTTCGGCGGCCGCCGCAGTCAATTTAATCATTCGGTTCCTCCTGTTTAAGTCTGTGTTTGAACCAAGGAGAGCACAGAGGAAACTTCAGATACGAGATTCGAGGGGCGAGATTCGAGTCTCTGCCGGACCTTCGAGTCTCGTATCTTCCATCTTGTATCTTTGTTTCTCCGTGGTTAGCTGTTTTGAACCTCGGTGTTTTCGGTCGTTTTCGAGCTCGTCTTTACCCGTCGGACGAAATCGACGAAGCGGCGGGTCCAGTGGTGCTCCTCAACGTCCTGCAGGTGGACATAGTTGGCCAGCAGATTGCGGTAGATAAAACCATCGTGGTGCCCGTCTATGCCCGCTCCACGGGTTACCTCATAAGCATAGGTAAGGTCGGGAGCCAGATTCTCAAGCGACGAATAGTGAAACTCGTGGGCATGTAAAGTCGCGGGAGCACCCGGCCATCGCTCTCGACCGGTCGTCTGCAGTCGCACATAGCCCCGTCCAACCGGTCTTTCGTGCATTACGGCATCTGCCGGCATTACACCTGCCATTTCGGCTGTCTCGCCGTCCCAGTGGATAGAGCGGCAGAGATACATAAGTCCGCCGCACTCGGCGTAGACCGGCATATCCGCCTCGATGGCGCTCCGTACGGCGCACCGCATCGATTGATTGGCGGAGAGTTCGGCGAGATGGGTTTCCGGAAAGCCCCCACCGATGAAAAGCCCGTCCACTTCCGGCAAAGCAGTGTCCCGAGTCGGGCTGAACGGTACAAGCTCCGCCCCCGCCTCCCGCAATCGTTCCAGGTCCCGGGGATAATAGAACCCGAAGGCACTATCCTTTGCGATGCCGATACGCACATCGGTTTTCGGGATCTCGGGACGGGGCAAAGGGGGACCTGCCGGTAGCGTGCCCTGTTCGGCCAGGGCGAGGAGCAGCTCCAGGTCGATCTGCTGCTCTATCCGATCGGCGATGCGAACCAGGATTGGGTCGGCGGTGGATGCCTCGTTGCTGGGCAGCAAGCCGAGGTGGCGCTCGTCGATGGCCAGAGTCGGGTCGCGATGAACCGCGCCAACGATGGGGATATCGAGATAATGCCCAATCACCTCACGCAAACGTTTCTCGTGCCGGTCACCGGCGACATTATTCAGCAGAATACCGGCAAAGTGGACTTTGGGCTCAAACTCAAGGAAACCGCGAATAAGCGGGACGATACTGCGAGTGGCGCCTTTGACATTGACCACCAGCAGCACCGGTGCACCAAGCAGAGCCGCCAATGCCGCGTTGCTGTGGGCTCCCGCCACATCCAGACTGTCGTAGAGCCCCATGTTGCCCTCGACCAGACTGATGGCGGCATTTTCCGAATAGCTCCGGAAGGTTCCGAGGATCTCCTCCCGGTTCATGGTGTTGAAGTCGAGGCTGTAACATGGGCGGCCGGCCGCCCGACCCAGCCACATCGGATCGATGTAGTCAGGTCCCTTCTTGAACGGCTGAACCGCCACGCCGCGCCGGGCGAGGGCGGCACATAGCCCCAGCGTCAGGGTCGTTTTTCCCGAGGACTTGGAGGGGGCGCCAATCAGTAGATGAGCCATAGTAGTTGTGAGTCGCTAGCAGCGAGTTACGAGTAATGAGTGGAACGAGAGAACGACCTGGCAATTAGCCGCTAGCCACTAGCAACTCTTCCCCATTTCGGTTGTTCCACATCTCCCATGCCATCTTTTCGGCGCTTTCACGGTTGTCGGCACGCCCCATTAGATAGAGGGCGATAGCAGTGGTTCCCGCCACCGAAGCGGCGCCGTATTCGTCCTCCTTTTCGCCACGCCAGACGCCCAGCAGATCCTCGATTTTGAGTTCATCGCCACGGATGTGACGCTTGTTAAACATAGGCGGCCACTCCTCTTCGGAGAACTCGCCGTTGTGCAGCATCCGTACCAGACAGGCGATATCGGGGTTGCGCTCGATTTCGCCGCCTTCTCCCTTAATCACCGCCATATGGGGTTCGCCCAGATCCTTCCCGGCTTCCAGGTGAATATCGCGATAGCCGGGATGAAAGATGCCCTGTATCACGTAGTCGGCAGCGAACGGATTGAGTTCCCGGGCGATGGTATGCACCGGCGAGCGCAGACCGAGCAGCGGGCGCATTTCGATAATCTGGTGGAGTTTGGGTGACAGGTTCTCCAGGTCCAGATAGGCGAAGTTGTTTTCCGCCATCTGCTTGGCCGCCTCGTCGAGGCTGGCAGCTACGGGGATACCCATTTCCGGAAGGATATTCTTGGTATAGATGCGTCCAGCCGTATGGCCGCTGGCGCCATGCATAAAGATCCGAACCCCGTTTTGCGACAGCAGCAGGGCCGAGAGTAGATACCAGGGCAGCTGGCGTTTTTTGCCGGCGTAGGAGGACCAGTCCAGGTCCACCTTGGGGGCGTCGGCCGGAATCTGCAGGGATTCCCGGATCGCCCGCACGAAGGCGGCGACTTCGGGCCCCGTCTCCTCTTTGACGCGCATCAGCATCAGAAAGGCGCCCAGCTGAATGGGCTCAACCTCGTCGGCCATAATCAGGCGCATGGCCTCAAAGGATTCTTCCGGGGTCAGGGCCCGGGAGCCGTGACGGCCCTTGCCGAGTATGCGGACGTACTGGGCAAAAGGATGTTCTTGCTCGCTCATGCCTACCTCTGGGGTCGTTAAAGATTAATACCTATGTAGCGTACTCGGGATTTTGGCGGTTTGCTACCTTCGCTAACCAGGTGAGAGATGAGAGGGTAGACGGCACCACTATCCGCCCGGACCTTGTACCTCGTATCTGGCCGCGAATCTCGCATCTCGAATCTCGTACCTCAGATACGCGAACACCGATGTCCCTGGCGGGAACATCGGTGTTGTGCCGGGACCCGCTTCTATCAGGCTGCGTGCGGATCCGTTTCGCCATCCGCCAGACTGGCGGGGAGGGCGCGCAGGTGCCGTACTGCGATAGTGACGGCTACCAGGGCGATTGCAAAGCCGGAGATACCCAACAGGACTTCGGGCAGAGTCGGGCTGTAGCTGGCGATCATTCCGTCGCCAAATGAACTGGTAACCTCATAGCCCGGGAACGTCTTCATCGGGTAGGCCTGACCGCCGATGAGGAGCACATACAGCTGCGAGAGGCCACCGAAAATGACCAGCACCGAGGCGATGGAGATCCAACCGCGGGAGTTGCCCGTCGCGGGGTTATAGAGAATCGCCAGCGGCACCAATGACCCCAGCAGGATCTGGCCGACCCAGAACAGCATGGTGTAAATGCCGCCACTGGTCAGGATGAAACTCTCGACACCGTGATGCTCGGTCGCATACAGATTGGCCAGATGATAGACCAGCACGAAATAGAGAACACCGGCAACGAACACACCCAGCAGGTTTTTGAGGCGGCGCACCACGTAGTCGCCCAGCGGGCGTCCGGTCATACGATACGAGGCGAACAGCACCAGCATGAAGATGGCCAGACCGAACGAGAAGGACATGACCACGAACATCGGCGCCATCAGGGCCGCGTCATAGGCTTCACGCGCCACCAGAAAACCGAAGATGGAGCCGGTACCGGTGGTGAGGAGCAGGCGCCAGACGAAGGCGAACGTTCCCACGGATGTGCTGTATTTGTTGAAGCGCTTCTCCAGCATCATCCACAGATAGATGGCGACAATCGCCATGAATCCGGTGTAGAGAATGATGTTCCAGGCGAAGATCGATTTGAAGTTGTAGTTGGTCATCGCCACGATCAGCCGATCGGGTCGGCCCAGATCGAGAACCAGCACCGCCAGGCCGCCCACCAGCAGGGCAACGGCCAGAATGCCGGAAAGCGGGGCCAGCGGCTTATACATTTTTTTGCCGAAGACCGAACCGATGGAGGCCACGTTAAGGGCCCCGGAGGCGGCGACGATCAGGAAGATGGCAAACACGTGGGGGGTACCCCAGACCACGCTGTTGTTCATCCCGGTGACCCAGTGGCCGTTGTGCTCCATGTAATACATGGAGGCGAGACCGGCCAGGATTACCACACCAAAGCCGGCGAGCAGGGCCCAGAAGCCCTTTCCTCCCTCAATCTGCGTGTAGAGCGTTTTCTTCATGCCTGTCATCCGATTTTGATTCGGTGGTCACCACAGAGAACACGAAGGGTCATGTGCTCTCTGCGCCCTCTGTGGCTTTGTCGTTCGTCCGATCAGATACCGCGGTAGCGAACGCCGGGATTCAGACCCAGATCCTCGCGGACAGCGGTGGAATCGTACCGGGTCAGAGCCTGCGCGATGGCGCTGTCTGGGTCGTTCAGGTCGCCAAACAGGATGGCCTGTTCCGGACACTCCTCCACACAGGCCGGCTCGCGACCTTCGTCGACACGATGCACACACATGGTGCAGCTCTCGACAGTGCCCTTGCCGCGCGGCATATGGGGCTCCTGATCCGTCAGTGTTTCGTGAATGAATGAACGTGCCTTGTAAGGGCATGCCATCATGCAATAGCGGCAGCCGATGCAGCGGTGACGATCCACCAGGACGATACCGTCCGCGCGCTTCATGGAAGCGTTGGTCGGACAGACATCGACACACGGCGGATTTTCACAGTGTTGGCACATCATCGGCAGGGAATGGCTCTTGCCCGTCCCCTTGTGGCGCAGTTCGACTTTTCGGATCCACTGCGCCTTCTGCTCGGGGCTCGAATTGGGCTCACTGTCGTCCCATCCGTTCTCCTCGCCACAGGCGGTGACGCACTTGTCACACCCGGTAGCGCACTTGTTGCTGTCCACCAGCATGCCCCAGCGGCGTTCGCTGGATGCGGGCTCTTCTGCGGGGCGGTCGGGGACCGACGCCTCGGAGAGGCCGTACACGACCACACCGGGCGCGATCGTCAGGCCGGCGGCCAGCTTGGCACCGTTACCGATGAATTCACGGCGTTTGAGATTCGTGTCTTCGCTCATTGAATTGCACCTGTCCTCGTCTTGCTGGCATGGCTTTCGGCGAACTGGTTGAGCAGTTCACCGGAGCGTCCGGCCTGATCCTTGATCGCCTTCATACCCGGGGTGACAAGCGGATGGAAACTGGCCGTTTCCTTCGGTTGGGTTGCGTGGCATTGGAAACAATCAATGGTCACGCCGGCGTATTCGTGGCAGGCCATGCAGAAGTGCTCGCTGCTATCCTGTGGCGCCTGAGGGTCACCCTCGGGCGCCACATGACACTCCAGGCACTGCTTGAGACTGTACTGCTTGGTTCGAATCCCTTCCCGCAGAGCCTCGTCGCGGTGGTGCTTGAGGTATTCCATATGGTTACGGCGCATGTCGGACGTGGGCTCGACGCACTCCTCACCCTTGATCGCCTTTGGCACCTCCGGCCCGGCCCCATCGCCCGCCAGGGCGGGCGCTGACAAGGTCAGCGCCAGTGCGGCGGGAACCATCTGCAGAAGCTTGCTGATACGCATGATGACCCTCTTATTCGCCCATGCCCATATCGATGTAGCCGGTCGGGCAGACGTCGGCGCAGATATGGCAACCGATGCACTTGTCATAGTCGGTATACACGTAGCGACCCATGGTCCGCTCGTTGACCGGGACCTTCTTGACGGCCTCCTGCGGACAGAACACCACGCAGTTATCGCACTCGAAGCACATGCCGCAGCTCATGCAGCGATCGGCTTCGTCGACCGCATCCTTTTCGGACAGCGGCTGAAGGCGCTCTTCGAAGTGTCCGAGTACCTCGTCGGCAGAAACCTCGATGCTTTTACGCTTGTGGCGCGGCGTATATTCGAAGTGTCCCAGGAACAGCTCGTCTGCAGGAATGATCTCATTCTGCGAACGATCTTCGTAGTTGTGCACCGCAAATTTGGCGTCGTAGGTGCCCCACAAACCAACATCGATGTCCTTGGTGGTGAGGTTCTTCTTCGGATCCGCCTGGAATGGTTCCGGCTCCAGACCCGTCTCCATCAGCTTGTTCATGAGGTCGAAGTGATGCACGTCCACCTTCGGACGTTTCACCAGTTGCTCATGTTTCAGGTAGTGATCGATGCTCTCGCAGGCGATGGAGGCCTGGCCGATGGCAGTGGTCAGCAGATGCGGGCGCACGATGTCACCACAAACGAAGTAGCCCGGTTTGTTCGGAACCTGGAAGTGCTTGTCCGCGTCCATCAGGCCGCGATCGTTGGCGAGTCCTTCCATGCCTTCCCAGTCGCCGGTCTGACCGATGGCAGCGACGATGAGCTCGGCTTCGATGTCCTCGAATTCACCTTCAATAGGGGTTTTCCCATCGGCTTCCAGCTTCTGTACCCGCAGTGCCTTCGCGCGGCCATCCTCCCCCTTGATGATCTCGGCCGGGTTCAGCTGACCGCGAATTTCGACACCTTCACGGGTGGCATCTTCGATTTCATGCTCGGCGGCCGGCATTTTCTCGACCGGGGAGCGGGAGATCAACATGACATCCGCGCCGGTGCGGTTAGCCACCATGGCTGCATCGTGAGCGGTCTGGTTAATGATAACGTGTTCCGGGCGATCCTTTTCGTTCTCGACCGAGATATGACCCAGACGGCGGGCGACGGATGCCACATCGATGGAGGTATCGCCACCGCCAATGACCACAACCCGGCCGGAAACGGCCTTCAGACGGTCTTCGTTGAAGGCAGCAAGGAAGGCCATACCGCTAATGCAGTTGACGGCATCGGCGCCGGGAATCGGCAGCGGACGACCCGACTGTGCGCCCATGGCGAACAGAACGGCATCGTACTCCTTCTCGACATCGTCCAGCTTGACATCCACACCGATTTTGGTGCCGGTCTTCACTTCGACGCCCATCTCGACGATACGGTTGATTTCACCGTCCAGGACATCGCGCGGCGTACGGTAGCCCGGGATGCCATAGCGCATCATGCCGCCGAGCAGATCATAGGCCTCAAAGACGGTCACACCGTGACCTTTGCGGCGCAGCTGATAGGCCGCGGCAAGTCCGGCCGGACCGCCACCGATGACGGCGATCTTCTTGCCGGTGTCTTCGCCGACTTCGAATTTGTAGCCTTCGCTCAGTGCCGTATCGCCGATGTACTGCTCGACCGAATTGATGCCGACGTGATCCTCGACCATATTGCGGTTGCAGCCGTCCTCACAGGGAGCGGGGCAGACGCGGCCCATGATGGAGGGGAACGGGTTGGCATCCGTGTTGCGACGGAAGGCGTACTCCGGCATCGTCATTTCGCCGGCCGGCTTCTCGATGCCGCGGACGATGTCCAGCCAGCCGCGAACGTCGTGGCCGGAGGGGCAGCTACCTTGACACGGCGGAGTCCGGTGGACGTAGGTCGGGCACTTGTGGGTCCAGCTCGCCTGGAAGATCTCCTGGTTCCACGGCCCATGTTTGTCGTCGCCATCCTGGTAGCGGCGGTAGGTAAAATCTTTGTTCATATCGTCACTAGAAGTCGCCATGTCTAGTCTCCTATGCCATTAACCTAGCTTCGCAGGTGAATACCTGACACGAAGCCCGTCGTTTTGGTTATTCGTTACTCGGTAGCCTCGGCGGCCTCTTCCGTTTTTTCGGAAGAATCGTCCCCGCCATCGAGTGCCGTTTCCTGCGTCGAACCCGTCAGAACCAGTGCGTCGCCCACGATTTGGTGCGTGGAGAGGATGGTGTCCATCGGGATGTCGAAATAGGGCATGACCTTGGCAAACTGGGCCTTACAGATGGCGCAGATGGCCGCCATGTTGGTCACACCCTGGTTTTGCATCACATCCTTGAGCGCCTCCATACGGGGGAGGGCGCCTTTGACACGGATCTCCATCAGGTCATCGGTCAGCAGACCGCCGCCGCCACCGCAGCAGTAGGTCACTTCGCGAATCGTATCGGGGTCCATGTCGACATAGTTGTTGCACGCCGCTTTGAGCAGGGCGCGCGGAATATCGAATTGGCCTCCGGGTTTGTCACCCATTCTCGATGCGCGAGCCACGTTGCAGGAGTCGTGGAAGGTTACGGTCCTGTGGTCGTTGGCGGCCGGGTCGAGTCGCAGCTTCCCTTCCTGCAGCAGACCGTGGGTGAACTCACAGATGTGCTGCGGGATCGGATAGCGGTGATCCAGCTGCTTCTGTAGTTTTTGCCCATATTCGTCATCTTCGGCGGCACCGGAACCGACGCCCGCAACGGTATTCCAGAAGCTGTAGGCGACACGCCAGGCGTGGCCGCATTCACCCACCATGATGCGTTTGACCCCGAGGTCCAGCGCCGCCGTGCGGATACGCTCGGCAACGGTCTTCATGTTGGAGTAGGAGCCAATGAACATGGAGAAGTTGGCCGCCTCGGCCGCGTAGGAGGAGAGCGTCCAGTTGATCCCTGCCTCGTGGAACACCTTGGCATAGCCCATCAACCCGTCGATGTGCGGCTCAGCGAAGAAATCCGCGGAGGGCGTAATGAGCAGCACGTCGGCGCCCTGGACGTCAATCGGCAGTTTGATCGGCAGGCCGGTATCGTCTTCCATCTCCTCCTCGAACTCTGCCATGGTGGCCTTGAGAGCCGGACCGGGCAGACCGAGATTGTTACCGACCGTCTGTACCTTGCCGAGAATCTCGTTGCAGTACTTCTGGCCGTAACCGACGGTATCCAGGATCTCGCGGGCGGCCATGGAGATTTCGGCGGTGTCGATGCCGTAGGGACAGAATACCGAGCAGCGACGGCATTGCGAGCACTGGTGGAAGTAGCTGTACCACTCGTCCAGCACCTCTCTGTCCAGTTCCCGGGCACCCACCAGTTTGGGGAAGTACTTCCCGGCAAAGGTAAAGTGGCGGCGGTAGACGCTACGCAGCAGGTCCTGACGCGCTACGGGCATATTTTTCGGGTCCGATGTGCCCTGGAAGTAATGACACTTGTCGGTACACGAACCACACTTGACGCAGGCATCCAGGAAAACCTGCAGGCCGCGGTACTTGCCCAGCAGGTCGCCCATCTTCTCGATGGCCTTATCGTGCCAGTTGTCCACCAGTTCGCCCGGGAAGCCGAGCTTCTCGTTGTGATCCGGTTTGGCGACGAACGGGCTCAGGTGCGCCGTTGCGTCGGGAACCAGCTTGTTGGGAACAGCGGGGTATTCCCTAAATTCCGGTGTCTGGAAATCAGCGGCCACGCAGATTCTCCTCGTTCTTTCGTCCGATTACGACTTGTCCAGCTCAGCAGCCCAAGGGGCTACGTGCCGACGTTCGCGCGGGTTATCGACCTGATTGCGGGTCGGGCTGAAAAACACGCCCGGCGCGTGCAGCAGCTTGCTAATCGGGAAGATGATCATTAGCACGGCGACCAGAGCCAGATGGATCAACAGCAGCGGATCCGTCGGCAACGGCTGCAGACTGAAAGTCATCAGTCCCAAGACGAAGTTCTTTACGGCGACGATATCGGTATGGGCCCCGAACTTCATCATCAGACCACTTCCACCAATGGCCACCAGCAGCGCAAGCATCAGGTGGTCCGAAGGATTTGAGATATAGCGAATACGTTCAACGAAAAAGCGACGGCCCCACAGGCCGAGTAGCCCAATCGCCATGGCGAAACCCGCGTACATGCCGAACGGCTGAATAAAGACGATAACGCCCGGGATAGGATCCATGAAGTAGCGCAGATGGCGCAGTAGCACCAACGCCAGTCCTACATGGAACATCCAGCCGAACAGCCAGATCCATTTGTTGCCCTTGAACAGGCTCTCGAAGAAGACGACCTCGCGGGCCATGCGCGCCACCACGCCGCTCTGGGTTGTCGGGGCGGGTGTGGTCGGAATCTTCAGGGGCGCCGGCGTTTTCGCATATTTGTAGATTTTGTAGGCGAGACCACCAACGAAAAACGCCGTCGCGAAATAAAACAGTGCGGCATAAAAAAGCCCTGCCATCAATCGACCCTCCGAACTACGGACAGTAGAGGTGGGGAGGCCGCGAACGACCTCCCCGATCCTGACTTAGATGCAGCCGGTCGGCTTCGGCAGACCAGCGATCTTGCAGGCCTGCTTGGCCGGGCCGTAGGGGAACAGTTCGTACAGGTACTTGCTGTTTCCTTTCTCCGGCCCAAGCTTCTTGCCAATCGCTTTAGTCAGTACGCGGACTGCCGGAGCAATCTGGTACTCTTGGTAGTACTCACGCAGGAATTCGATGACTTCCCAGTGAGATTCGGTCATTTCAAGGTTTTCGGATTTGGCCAACTCGATAGCCACATCCTTATCCCAATCATTGATGTTGGTGAGGTAGCCTTCCTCGTCAACTTCAACGCTATTACCTGCAACGTCCATCGTAGCCATTACACTATCTCCTTTGAGATTGATTCGTAGTGGGTTTACACCAAATTACAGCCAGGCCTGAACCTTGTCGTTCTCGACGGCAAGGTCGACAAAACCTGCGTAATCCACCAGTTTGACGCCGTCCATCACCTTGTCGGCAACGCCACGCAGTTTGACGTCCGGCTCAAGGGCATAAACGGTGAACTTGCTCATTGCTTCCTGCACTTTATTGGATACGGCAGTGCCTTTCGTGGCGCCGTACACGCCGTCCTCGATCAGCAGAATGGCGCTACCTTCTTTGGCGTGAGCCAGGCAGGTGTCCAGACTATTCTTCTCGAACGGCGACTTGTTGACGGTATGCAACATTTCTTTTCCCCCGGTTAGAAGCTAAGGACGACGTCCATCTCTTCCATCAGGTCGCGGATCTCGTCGGCGGTTTTCACCTCGACATCCACCAACAGGTCTTCTTCGGTCAGACCCCGCATTTCCAGAGCTTCTTTGCCGACATAGAGCTTTTCCACGTCGTACATCTCTAGAGCGCGATAGGTCGGAGAGAAGTTCTTCATTTCCGAATCGCTGTTGTCCTGACCTTTGATGAGCTGGTAAACACCGTCATCCAGGAACACCAGGGTGACGTCCTGCTCGAAAGCGGCACCGATTAGCACCACTTCCAGAGATTCGAGGGCGTAAACCGTTCCGTACGGAGCCTTGCGGTTCATGTACAGGAACTTCTTGACCTCTCCCCCCATCATTTCTTCACTCATCGTCTCACCCCCAATCGTTAGTCACCAAACACGACCAGCCGATCGGACTGGATGCCGCCTTCGATGAGCTGGCCCAGGCCCGAAATGCGGAAGCCCGGGGCGATGTTGTCAGCGTCTTTGCCATTGCGCTTCGCCTCGTCGGCGTCGGCGATGCCGCGGCGCTGGGCCGCGGCAACGCAGATCACCAGATCGAGGTTGTGCTGTTCGGCAAGCTCACTCCAACGATTGACGATGTTCCGATCATCCTGCGGAGGCTTTGTCAGGCGGGTCCCGTTGTTCACCCCGTCGTGGTAGAAGAAGATACGATAGATCTCGTGTCCCTTCTCCAGAGCGGCCTTTGCGAACAGGTACGCGCTGTCGGACGCCTGGTGCTGATAGGGTCCTTCGTTGACTTGTACCGTGAACTTCATTAGCTCAACCCTTTCTTTTTGCTTTGAACCGTTCTTAGAAGCGGATATGAGCAGACGCGTTCAGGTTAACGCGACCACCGCGCCAGTTGTCGATGTGGTACTTGGTAAACGGCAGACCGGTCTTCTCGAAGAAGCGGGGCCAACCGATACGTTCCGCCCACTCGCCCATGCGCTCGTAATCCTTCGCGTCATCCTTGTAAGCCTTGAGGATGTTCTTGACCACCTCGGCGACTTCCGGCCAACGCGGCGGATTGTTCGGCAGGCCGGCAGCGACCAGCTTGTGGAAAGTCGGCTTGCTGCGGGCGTTGGAGTTTTTGCCACCGACCCAGATAGCCAGCTTGGAGTGCTCCGGATCGTTGATTTGCATCGGCGGGCAGGGCGGGAAGCACGCGCCGCAGGCGACACACTTCTTCTCGTCCACCTCGAGAGACGGCTTGCCGTTGACCATGGCCGGGCGAATAGCCGCAACCGGGCAACGAGCCACAACCGACGGGCGCTCACATACGTTGGCCACCAGGTCATGGTTGATCTTGGGCGGCTTGGTATGCTGGATGTTGATGGCGATGTCACCCTGGCCGCCGCAGTTGATCTGGCAGCAGGAGGTGGTCATGCGCACGCGGTTCGGCATCTCCTCGTGGGTGAAATCGTGATGAAGTTCGTCCATCAGGGCTTTCACGGCACCCGAGGCGTCGGTGCCCGGGATGTCGCAGTGCAGGAAGCCCTGAGTGTGGGAAATCATCGAGATGGAGTTGCCGGTGCCACCGATAGGAAAGCCTTCGGACTCCAGCTTTTCGATCAGAGGCGTCACTTTCGACTCGTCAGACACCATATACTCGATGTTGGAACGAATGGTGAAGCGGACGTAGCCATCGGCGAACTCGTCGGCGATATCCATTAGCTTACGGATGGTGTGAACATCCATCTGACGCTGGGTACCAGCGCGAACGGTCCAAACCTGGTCGCCGCCTTTGGCGACGTGGTGCAGAACACCCGGACGCGGGCGGTCGTGCCAGGCCCACTGGCCATAGTTGGCCTTCAGGGTCGGGTGCATGTACGGGAACGGATCCGGTACACCACTCTCAATGGGCATGCGAGGTGCGTTCATCTTTACCTCCAGTGATCAGGTTCTTTATCTCTGGACGGAAGGGTCCGGGGGACCGTTCCGCTATTCATTCAAGTCGAAGCGTTGTGCTTAGCCGGCTTTACGCTCGAACCATTTTTTAGCTTCCTCGTCCCAGCCATCCATGCGGATGTACGGGTTCGAACGCGGCTGGGTAACCATGTTCGGGTCGACATCGAGACCGATGCCCTCGAGGAAGTTGATCAGGCCGATACGCTCGATCATTTCACCGGTACGCTCGTGCTCCAGAGCGTTTTCGGCGAAGAAGTCGATCATCTCTCCGGCCAGTTCTTCGAGCTTCTCGTAATCTTCATCGGTATCGAGCTTCATGAACGGCACGATAACGGTGCCCATCAGATCGCCGATCTTCAGCGTACGCTTGCCGCCGACCAGGATGCTGATGCCTTTGTCGTCACCGGGAGAGAGTGCCTTGGTCAGGACGTTGATGCAGTGCATGCAACGAACGCAGTCCGAGTTCTTGACATCGAGGGTGTCATCTTCGTTCAGAGACAGCGCCTGAGTCGGGCAACGGGTGATAACGTTGTCGACGATCCACTTGCGACCCTTGGTTTCGACGTAGTTCTTGAACTCGCCCTGGTCGACTTTCATGTCGTCGCGCCAGGTACCGATCATGGACATATCGGCGCGCTGGATGGAGTTCATGCAGTCGTTACCGCAACCGGAGACCTTGAACTTGAACTTGTAGGGCAGAGCCGGACGATGCATGTCGTCCAGGAAGGCGTTGACCAGCATGCGCATGGCGCGACCTTCATCCGTGCAGGAGTGCTCGCAGCGTGCAGCACCGACGCAGGACATGCCGGTACGGACAGCCGGACCGGCGCCGCCCAGATCAAAGCCCATTTCGTTGAGCTCATCGAAGGCTGGCTGGACATTGTCGCTGGTGCAGCCCTGGAACATGATGTCGCCGGACTGGCCGTGGAAAGCGATCAAGCCGGAGCCGTACTTTTCCCAGATGTCGCAGAATTTGCGAATTGTGGCAGTGTCGTAGTGCATCCCGGCAGGGGGCATGATACGCAGGGTGTGGAACTCGGCTGCGGCCGGGAACATCGGTTTCTTGTTTTCATCCATCAGCTCGGTGAAGCGGGGAATAACACCGCCGCCGTAGCCGATTACACCGACCGTTCCGCCTTTCCAGTACCCTTTTTTGGTCTGGTAGGAGGTTTCCAGCTGACCGAGCAGGTCGACGACCATGTCGGAGTATCCCTTGCCATCATTCGCCAGACGTTTCAGCCCGGTGATGAAGCTCGGCCATGGACCGCTTTCCAGCTGGTCAAGCATCGGTGTGTCTTGCAATTTTTTCGCCATCGGTTTCTTCTCCCGTACAGTCTTCAACTTGGGTTTCTGGCCTCCCGGATTCGCCTGAGTAGCTTCGGCTAGGCCAGGTCCAGGCTGCAGGTACTGCTCACGAAACCCTGCATATTCCTAAAGACGTTATTGATGCAGGAAGCCCTACGATCAATTGAGGCCAAAGTTTAGAGGTTTCTAATGAAGTGCAATATCCTCACGATGGGGGGGCAGGGGGTGGTATAAGCTATCCTAAATGGGATATATAAAAACTAACGCTGTTACCGTTTCATAACTTTCGAATTTGCTAAATAGCTTATTGAATCAAATGTATGCGGACGCAGAATCCTGTGGAATGTTAGGAACTTGAGTCCATTCAAGCGGAAATCCCATCTATTTTCCGCTTTTTTTCGGGACTTGTCAGCAGGTATCGTTTCCCGGTTCAATATTCTCTAGCAGCCAACTGAGAGATTGCCCGAGGGTTGAAAAAGTTCCCCTTCGACGACATTTCTTTTCCTCAGGTGTCTGCCGGATAATACAGCCGTCAGATATGGGGACTGCAATGCCTTGACAGGAGCGAGTGCATATTCGTTCCCCTTCGCCGGGAACTACTGCTATCTGGAAACTACCTAATCAGGGTGAACTGTGATGCTCTATCTGAGCGAGATACTGATACAGAATCCGCAGATCGAATCGTTCGATCAGCTATTGGAGACGGTCGAGGAGCGCGCCAAGACAGAAATGTTCTTTCGTATCGATGTCAAGCCGCCGTTTCCGGATACCCCGGAAAACTGGGAAGACCGCCTCGAGGCGGTATTTACGTAGAGTTTTTTCGAACCGCAAAGACGCTAAGAGCGCAAGGTCCATGGATAGAGAACCTTTCCCGGCCCTGCGTTCGGTTGGGCAGGGCCGAGGGGGTGCGCCTCTACCCGTTCTTTGACCTGTCGTGCATTGCCTTTGCGCTCTTTGCGACTTCGCCTACATGGATGTAGGTGAGGGGCGTGAGCAGGAGCGGAAGCTTTGCGGTTAATTGCAGAACTAGGAGCGATTTAACGTGAAATACCTGAGAACAGAGGCGAATCTCGGAGAGGCAGAGTGCTCGACCGATGCCATGGGATCGAGCCAGCGGCTGGAGTTGCAGCTGCAGTCATTGCGCGAGGATCTGGAACGCCTGCCCACGGACGCCGCAGCGGATTCCCGGATGAAATTGCTTCTGGACTCCGCCTATGTGCTCCTGGACCTGGAGCGCCGTGAGGAGGCGTGGGAGATCGCCAAACCGGTTTTCGATGAAGCGATTGCGATTGAAGACTGGTTGCGCGCGGTGGAAGCCACCGATGTGCTGTTTCAGGCCGACCGGTCCGAGTCGGTTAAGGCCCTGGCTCATGGTATATGGTTGGGGGTGACGTTCCCCATTGACCCGGAATTATCGGTGGCGATGCTGCAGCACATGGTGGAAGAGACACCGGATAACTCCGACGGCGCTGCGGTAGCGGCGGCCGCCGCCCGATATATCACCGATCTCCGGGCCGAAGGGCAGCAACGGGATGATCTCCAGTTTTTCACCATGCAACTGCTCGGCGACGTCGCACGGCGCCATGGACAGGTGGATGAACAGGACGTCTTCGAATTCTGGATGGAGCGCCTGGAACTTAATGAACCGGGCAAGTTCTTGCCGAGACTGGCGAAGATTCTCGATGTCATCGTCGAGGAGAGCTGGTGGTTTGATCGTGACGCACTAAGGGCGAAGATCCCCGAGGAATCATGAGTATTTACTGGCGCGAAGACGAAGAGCGAGAAGAGTTTGTCGTTCCCGAAGACGTGCTGGATGTCGCCTTCGACATGCGCTGCCGGGCGCTGCCCGTGGACCACGCGGATGCGCTCTGCCAGGCCATCTGCGAGGCGCTCCCGTGGTTCGAAACGGTAGAAGCTGCCGGGCTTCACCTTGTTCACGGTGCCGAATCGGGCAACGGCTGGGAGCGTCCCGAAGATCGTAATGAACTCCTGTACCTGTCCAGACGCACCAAACTGACGCTGCGCCTGCCCAAAGAGCGGGTAGAGGAGGCCGAGGTGCTCGCTGACCAGACCCTGAGGGTGGCGGGTTACGACATGACTCTGGGCAAGCCCAGGCGGAGGCTGTTGAGCACCCACCCGGCACTCCATTCCCGCCATGTCGTCTCCAACCCGGCGGAGGACGAAGAAACTTTTCTTCAGCGCAATGTCGAGGAGTTAAAAGCGATCGGCGTGCGCTTTAAGAAGATACTTTGCGGTAAGATGCACGTTTTCCGGACCACCGATGGAGAGGTGATTACACGCAGCCTGTTCGTCGCGGACCTGTCCCGGGAGGATGCGGTACGACTCCAGGAGCAGGGTCTCGGTCCTGGCCGCAAACGCGGCTTTGGGGTTTTCATTCCCCATAAAACCGTTACTAAAAAGTGACATTTGTAAATGTTAACCGCAAAGACGTACAGCCAGCGGCACTTTTGGCCGGTTTGCTTTGCGCTCTTTACGCCTTGGCGGTTCTCAAAATTGACCTTGAAATCAGAAATAAAACGAGGAGAAAAAAATGCCTTACGAAGTAAACGGCACCACGGTGGAGTCCGATGCCAACGGCTATCTGACCGACATCAATTCCTGGAATGAAGAGGTTGGCAAGGCCATCGCCGCCGCCGAAGGCGTGGAGATGACCGAAAAGTCCTGGGATGTTGTCAACTACCTGCGTGACGAGTACATCAACGGTGGCGGCAACCAGCCCAACGATCGCAATATCGTCAAGGCCATGTCGGAGAAGTGGGGCGAGAAACTCTCCTCCAAAGACATCTATACCCTGTTCCCCATGCAGCCCTCCAAGCAGGCCGCTAAGGTTGGCGGTCTCCCCGAGAGTCGGCGCAAGGGCGGTTACTAACCCGCTTGGCGCCCCGCCGTCGCGGCGGGGCGCCGCTTCTTAAACCACCTCCTTTGGCCAATCGGGCCCCATACCTTCGTACCGAGCTGCCTTACCGGGCCGACAGTGCCGAACTGTTCGGGGCAGTGGCTGACCATGCCTGGTCGATGCTGCTGGACAGCGCCGGCTGCGGACGTTTCGATATCCTTGTCGCAGACCCCTTTCTGACCCTGACCACAGAAGGGCAAAGTACCACGATAACGCCTCGCGAGGGTGCGTCAGAGACGGTGGCGGGTAACCCGTTGGCGCTGGTGCGGCGCTATCTGGAACCGCAGATGCGGCCATTGCCCGAAGGGATTCCGTTTGCCGGCGGCGCCCTGGGCTACTTCGCCTACGATCTGGCCTGGTACTTGGAGGATTCGCCGTTTCGGGAACGCCCGGCTGGGGCCCTGCCCGAAATGGCGATTGGCCTCTACGACTGGGCGCTTGTGGTAGATCACCGGCAGCAACAGACGCACCTGGTCTCCTTCTGCCGCGATCCACATACGCGTGCCACCTGGGCAGAGTGGGTGAAGACCTTCGAGGGGCCGGTTATCCCCCGGATGCGCCGCTTCCAGACCCTCAGCACACCGGAATCCAATCTGACACGGGATGCGTATCTGGAACGCCTGGCGCGCATTCAGCGTTACTTGGTGGAGGGCGACTGCTACCAGGTGAACTTTGCCCAAACCTTTTCCGCACCGGTCTCGGGTGATCTCTGGGCCGCCTATCGTCAGCTCCGACACATCAACCCTGCCCCGTTTGCCGCCTATCTCAATACACCCTCCGGGCAGGTACTGAGCGCATCACCGGAACGGTTTCTCCAAGTGCGGGCGGGAGGCGTGGAGGCGCGTCCGATAAAAGGCACGCGGCCCCGTCATGAGGAAGCGGGACGGGACCGCCAACTGGCGGCAGAGCTGGGGGAAAGTCCAAAAGATCGTGCGGAGAACGTGATGATCGTCGATCTGCTTCGTAATGACCTTGGTAAAAGCTGTGCAACGGGGAGTATCCGAGTTCCGGAACTGTTTAAAGTCGAATCATTTGCTTCGGTGCACCATCTGGTCTCCAGCGTGACCGGCCTACTTGCATCGGAAAAGGACGCCCTTGATCTGCTGGAAGGGTGTTTTCCGGGAGGTTCCATCACCGGAGCGCCCAAACGGCGCGCGATGGAGATCATCGAACAGCTGGAACCCGAACCACGCGGCCTCTACTGCGGAAGCATCGGTTACATCGGTTTTGATGGTGCGATGGATACCAATATCGCTATCCGAACCCTGGTGCACTCCGACGGCGAGGTCCGTTTCGCCGCCGGCGGTGGCATCGTGATGGATTCCGATCCCGAGGCGGAATACCAGGAGAGCTTCGACAAGGCGGCACGTCTGCTTGCACTGCTGGAGGCTTTCATAACTGACGATGGTATTTAAGTGTGAGCCCTCCCCGCCGCTCCGCGGCCCCGAATCAATGACCAACTCTTGGTCGTCATTGCGAGCCGTACCCGCCGCTGTGCGCCGCCGAACCACTGACGAACTTCCCTCTTGTCATAGCGAGGAGCCTCAGCGACGAAGCTATCTCGAAGTGCCAAGTACCAGATTGCCGCGTCGCCTGGGCTCCTACTGAAGAACTTAGCGAACCATTGAATTTCCAACCACGGGGAACACGGGGCGCACGGGGCGCACGGGGCACACGGGGCACACGGGGCAC
The DNA here is from genome assembly GCF_016841685.1 of Thiohalomonas denitrificans. Classification (GTDB taxonomy): domain Bacteria; phylum Pseudomonadota; class Gammaproteobacteria; order Thiohalomonadales; family Thiohalomonadaceae; genus Thiohalomonas; species Thiohalomonas denitrificans_A. The sequence goes on along the minus strand of NZ_JAENYR010000051.1, from coordinate 329 downwards.
ACGGGGCACACGGGGGAGAAAATATCCGAACAACTTGTTGTCTCCACGTGTACGCCGTGGTTACCCGTTCTTCATTGATTCTGGCCTTGTGCAGCAGGGGGTACGGCTCGCAATGACGTCCGCGTTCTCTCGAGTCGCTTGGTGGATGCGCTTCGCTTATCCACCCTACCAGGTGATTACTCCGGACCACGGGGAACACAAGCTGTTTTACCCCGTGCTCCACGTGTACGCCGTGGTTACCAGCTCTTCATTGATTCGGGCCTGCGCAGCAGGGGGGTACGGCTCCTGATGAACTTGCCCTCGCTGTCATTACGAGGAGCCTAAGCGAC
>NZ_JAENYR010000050.1 GCF_016841685.1 Thiohalomonas denitrificans | reverse complement strand
TGGCCTGCCCGCCCCGCTGGCAGCCGGGCAGCATGCCCGCGGCGCCGGCGATCCCCATCAGCTGTACAAACTGGCGGCGAGTTATCGACATGGATTGTATTCTCCTCCTGGGTGGGTATTTCGCTCGTCGGGTATCGAATGCACCCGTTATTCGAACGGCAATTTTCTTTTTCAAGAGAACGATTCTAATGGATATTCCCCCCACCATCCAGCGGCTGGGTGTGGGTCCGACGAAGCCGGTCGTGCTAAAATAGGCGCCACAAAATGCAAGGTAATTCCCCTCTAATGACCGGCATAGAAAACGCTCAGTATGACCTTACCGATGCTGCCTTCTCCCTGAGCACGGCGATCGATCTGCTTGCCAGCATCGACACGGACAGCTCTGCTCATGAACTGACGGAGATAGTGCGTCAGCTCGAATCGTTGAAGAGCGGCCTGGACAAGAGCTGTCGGCGGCTCAATCGTTTGCACGAAAGGGAAGAGCACTGATCCGCTGTGAGTGAACCGCGACGGCGTTTCCTCGCCACGATGGTAAAGTCCATGGCGCTTTTCACCGTGGTCATGTTCGGCGTGGCATTGATCGGATCACTGCCATCCGATCCCGACGGTGATATCCGGCCCGGTTTGAAACTGGCGGTAGGCGATATGCTCCCCGGAGAGTTCCGCAGGGCCGATTGGCAGGGCCGACCGCTTGTGCTCCTGCGGCGTACACCCGCGATGCTTGCAGCACTGGCCGATGCCCGCGGACATCTGCGCGACCCCGACTCGAACGCCTCCCGACAACCGCCGACCGCCCGCAATCCGGGCCGTTCACTGCGTCCCGAGCTCTTTGTCGCCTACGGCTTCGGGACCGGCACAGGATGCCCGGTCGGTTTCGTGCCAGCGGCGGAGAACGTCGGGGTGGAAGGGTGGTCAGGCGGTTTTCGGGACCGTTGCGACGGGTCGCTCTACGACACCGCCGGCCGCATTTACCGGAACCAGCCCGCCAGCAAAAACCTGGTAGTCCCCTCTTATCGTGAAGCGGGCAGCGACCACATCGAACTGGAGAGCCGGGATTGATGCACAGCGCCGTCTACAAAGGCCCTGAACGCGACGTTGTCTACCTTTTCTTTTGAAAGAGGACAATTTCGATGATATCCGGGGAGAGATCCGGACGATCCGATGATGTGGGTCGGGCTTCAGCCCGTCGAACTCCGATGACGGCCTGAAAACCAACCTGCAGGTATAGGTTCATCGCAACTCAAGTTTGACCCGGCCACCGAGCTGGTTTTCAATAGCGAACCCTGCCGATAACAACAGACGAGAAAAACACATGCCGCTCATTCGCCCTTTTCCGGGCCTGCGCCCGGCACCCGGTCGTGCCGATGACGTTGTCGCCCCGCCCTACGACGTTCTCAATACCGAAGAAGCGCGGGAGCGCGCGGCGGGTCGGCCCTGGAGTTTCCTGCACATTTCCAAGCCGGAGATCGATCTGCCGGAAGGCACCGACCCGTTCGCGGCAGAGGTCTATGCCAAGGGGAAAGAGAATTTCGAGCGAATGCTTTCGGAAGGAGTGCTGGTCCAGGACGTCCTGCCCTGCTATTACCTTTACCGTCTGATCATGGGCGAGCATGTACAGACCGGTCTGGTGGCCGCCGCCTCGGTCGCCGACTATGATGCCGGCCGCATCCGCAAGCACGAATTCACCCGTCCCGACAAAGAGGATGACCGGGTCCGTCAGATCGACAGCCTTGGAGCGCAGACCGGCCCGGTGTTCCTCACCTACCGGCACAATGAAGGCATCGACGACCTCGTCGAGCGGCTCACCGCGGCCGAACCCGATATGGATGTCACGGCCGACGATGGCATCCGGCACACCCTCTGGGCGGTCAGCGATACCGGCGCCATGCAGACCATTACCGACACCTTCGATGCCATGGAGCGTCTCTACGTGGCGGATGGCCATCACCGCTCCGCAGCGGCCTCGCGGGTGGCGGCAAAGCGTCGCGAAGCCAACCCCGAGCATACCGGCGATGAGCCCTACAATTTTTTCCTCTCGGTCATCTTTCCCGACGTGCAGATGCAGATCCTGGACTATAACCGCGTCGTCACCGATCTGGGTGGCCTTTCGGAAGAAGCGTTCATGAAAGCGATCGCGGAGGCCTTCACGATCGAGGACTCCACCGCACCGGTCAGGCCTCGTGAAAGCGGCGAATTCGGCATGTATCTCGGGGGCAGCTGGTATCGGCTGAAGATCAAGGCCGAACGCATTCCGGAAGACCCTGTCGGTCGCCTGGACGTCAGCCTGTTGCAGAACAACCTAATCGAGCCGTTGCTGAATATCAACGATCCGCGCCGGGACAAACGCATCGATTTTGTGGGCGGGATTCGCGGCCTCGGTGAACTGGAGAGGCGGGTGGACAGCGGAGCGATGACAGTGGCCTTTTCCCTGCACCCCACTTCTCTCGAACAGCTGATGGCAGTGGCTGATGCCAATGAGGTCATGCCGCCCAAGTCGACCTGGTTCGAGCCCAAGCTGGCCGACGGCCTTGTTTCCCACCTCATCTAGCAGGCTCCGGCCGGAGGGGCGACTATTTCCCGCATGGACCACTAGAGCACCGAACAGGTAAATTCCGAGCGGGGTGCAACTCATTGATATTGGGCGTCGGCCGCACGGACGCGGCCATCGAGTCTACAGGGACGTATTCATAGCATCCCCAATATCAATGAGTTGCACCCCGCCCCACCGTTAGCTGATCGAAGCTCTAGGTTCATTATACTAAGAAGGAGCTAATGGACACCTGTCGGAATGCCACCAGCGCCCTGCTGATGCAGCTGCGCCCGAAGACGCTACTCTGCATCGGAAGTGGTTGCGGTGCCTGGCAGAAAATGACCGACGCCCGGGTAACCGTCGTCTCCGGCCCGGAGCCACTAACCGAAATCGGCCAGCTTGGCCGTTTCGATTTCGCGTTGCTCCTGGATACACTGGAACAGCTGCCAAAGCGCGTCGGTGAACAGCTCCTGGCGGCCGTTCGAGACCTGCACGGCGGCCATTTTGCCGTGCAGCTGGGCGCCGAGTCGCAAAGCGCCTGGAGCGATAACGAACTGCGGGCGTTCGGGTTGGTCTTGCTGGCCCGCTGCGGCGATCCCTCGGCCCCTGACCGGCTGTGGGGATTCGATCTCAAGACCTACAAGCCGACTCCGGAGTGGCTAAACCCGAAGTTTTGGGCAAACCCGGAGTTATGGGATCGCTACTGGTGGTGACGGGGCCGTGTACAATGGAAACTCCCTGCAATACCCCAAGGAAACTTGATGCGCCGACTCGGACTCCTTCTTCTCCTCAGTGCACTTTCCCTGCCGGCACTGGCGGCCTGTGATGATCCTCCCGCAGCAGGTGTCAACTGGAGCGGGTGTGACAAACGCAGTGCGAAACTGCAGCGCGCGGATCTGCGCGGAGCGCTCCTCACCCGCTCCGATCTGACCGATGCCGACCTGTCCGGCAGCCGTCTTTCCGGTGCCGACCTCAACTTCGCCACACTGAACCAGGCCAATCTGTCCCGCTCCCGACTGGATGATGCCCGTTTTCTCAGCACTGAAATGGCCGGCGCTGATCTCAGCCAGGCGTTAATGGATCAGGCTCGGCTTGATCGAGCGAACCTTTCGGACGCCACCCTGGACGGCGCCCGACTCCGCCGCACCAGCTTCTACCAGGCTAACCTGGAGAACGCCTCCCTGCTGGAAGCCGATCTCCAGCAGGCGGACCTGGGGCAGGCACGACTGACCGGGGCCAATCTTGATCGGGCTCATCTGCTCAATGCCAGTCTGGAAGAGGCCGTACTGGAGGATGCCTCTCTGGTAGAAGCCAATCTGGAAAAGGCGAACCTGGAGCGGGTGAAGGCCTCGTTTGCGGATTTCAGCCGCGCCAATCTCACACGCGCATCACTGGTGGGAGCCGAACTGTTTCAGGCCCGCTTCGAAGAAACCAACCTGGCCGGCGCGATATGGACCGATCGCACCCGCTGCCATTTTGACGCCGTGGGTACCTGCCGCTGATCCTCAGCAGGCTATCCGGGCAGGAGGCCCCCCCTCGGCGATTCACTTCCGGAGTGTACGTACCTCACAAAAAAAACCGCAAAGCCGCGGGTCGGAGACAGGGCAACCGCATACTTTGAAGCGAGCGGTGTAAGTCCTTGATAGCAGGTCGTCGGCAGCAGGGATGCTGCCGTCGAGCGTACACGGATGTATTCACAGCGTACCTGCTATCAAGGACTTATATCGCTCGCCGACATCAAAAATGTGAGTATGCGTTTACCCTGGGGTCGGAGAGTACACAATTCATAATCCGCTGGTCAGGCTGCCATCTGCCGTGCGATGTAATCCAGGCCTTCGTCATCCTCCATGACCGTAGTCAGCGCCGCCTCTGCCTGAATCCGATTAAGGCCAAGGCGCTCCAGTATCGTGTCGCTCACTTCCGTTGTGGCCGATTCGCCAATTCCATGGCGCTTCAGCAGCGCGTTGGCCACATAGACAAGGTTGGGGTAGACCGAGTAATTGCCATGGTAATTGGCATTGTGGTGCTCCCGAACCGCCTCCACGATCTCCATCGGCATGTGCCAGACATTCATCAGCCATAGCCCCAATTCGGTATGGCTCACACCCACCGTTTCACGCTCCAGCTCGTTCAGCGGACGCTTCGGCTCCTTCTGCATGGCCCGGTTGAGACGCTTGAACTGCTCCGGGAAGAGGTGTCCAAGCAGTAGCAGGCCGAAATTGTGCAACAGGCCCGCCAGGTAGGCGGCCCCGGGAGAGGGCCGGCGGTTGTAGTCCATGGCACTGGATAGCGCCTGAGTCAGGGCGCCGGTGTGAACGGCGTGCCGCCAGAAGGCAGTCAGACCGATAGGACCGACCTTTACATTGCGAAAGCTCTTGCCGAGCACCAGACCGAACGCGGAGTCATAGACGAAATCAATACCGAGGACCTGCACGATCGCCTGCTCGACCGACGCCACCCTGCCCTGGTAGCCGTAAAGGGGCGAGGTGGCATAGCGGATGAGCTGAGCCGAAAGGCTGGGGTCCTGCTCAATCACTGCAGCCAACTCACTGGCGTGAGAGTAGGGATTGTTGCGCAGGCGCATGATCTCCGAGGCCATTCCCGGCATCGCCGGCAGTTCCGTGACTGACTCCACCTTGTGGCGGATGGCGTCCCGGGAGTTTGCAATCGGGCTATCGGTTTTATCGCTATGGCTGATCACATGTCGCCTCCAGCTGTCCGCCTGCAGACGAGCAAACGTGTCCCGGTCGGCACGAATAAAGACCCCTGCGGTACCCGAGGCGAAATAGACCGTCTCACAGCCATTCAGCCGACGGTCCTGAATGGCACGCAGGCCGAACGGCGCAGCCAACGGAGGAGTGGCTCCGGCGTCGCAACCGGGAAACAGGTCCCGAACCTCGGCATCCGTGCCGATGCGCATCTCCCGCTTGAACATCCGGGAAAGCCGCTCCAGGTCCGGCTTCCGGTCGGCAGGAATGATGGCCAATACGGCCGACCTGCCCGTTTTTTTCTCCGGCATACCGTCCGTCCTGGACATAAGGAGTACGGCGCGGGCTACGCTTTCGGCGGGCAGCCCGGCGTCCGCCACCATTTCATCAAAACTACCCGCGGTGTCCGTTACACGAACTTTATACTCGCCGCGCATCTCCGCCAGATAGGTCAGAATGTTTTTGGGAATTTTCATATCTCTGCTTTTCCGCTGCAGACGTCTAACAGCATTAAAATGCAGCCTATCGGGGAACAGGAGAAAATGGAGGGAAGAGAGTCACAGGGGGGGTTGGCCCAGTTCACAAACAGGGAAGTCCTCTGTCAACGCCTGCTGCCACCACGATGCATGGCATCGCTACCGAAACGGGAGCGGATTTGGTCGACGATGGAATCCACCCGACTGCTACGGGCACGCGTCTCGTTAAACAGGGATTGCTGGCAGGCCGAGGGGGCGTCGAAACCGCTTACCCCGACCCCCAGCAGCCGAACCGGTAAGTGGGGATGATCGAGCCGTTCCTCATAGAGTCGGAGGGCCGTATCCCGGATCTCCGATGTCACGTCAGTCACTTCCGGCAAAGAGAGGGAACGCGTCACCGTCGTGAAATCCCGGAAACGAACTTTGAGCGTAACCGTACGGCCCGCCAATTCCTGCCGACGCAGCCGCCACGCCACCTGCTCGGCCAATTCAGAGAGCCAGATCCGCAGGCTGTTCGGGTCGTGAATGTCCCGGGCAAAGGTGGTCTCGTTCGAGACCGATTTGGTCTCCTGCTCGCAGATGACCGGTCGCTCATCGATGCCGTGGGCCAATTCCCAAAGGTGTTCGCCGCCGCGCCCCAGATGGCGGGCAATGAGCCGTTGCGAATAGTGTCGTAACTGTCCCACCGTGCGGATCCCGAGGCGCTCCAGCTGGCGCGCCGTGGCCGGCCCCACTCCCCACAGTCGCGTCACCGGCATGGGGTCCAGTATCTCGGCAATCCGATTCGGATCGAAATGGAAAAAACCGTCGGGTTTGTTCATGTCGCTGGCCAGCTTGGCCAAAAACTTGTTGGGTGCCACCCCGACCGAGGCGACCAGATCCAGCTCTTCGAGGATTTCACCTTTGATTCGGCGCCCGATAGCAGCGGCGCTGCCGAATAGTCGCAGACTGCCGGTTACGTCGAGGAACGCCTCGTCCAGGGAGAGGGGCTCGACTAGCGGCGTGTAGCGCTCGAAAACGGCGTGAATCCCGCGCGAGACCTGCGAATAGAAGCCGTGACGCGGCGGCAGCACCACCGCCTTCGGACAGAGCCGCAGTGCCGTCGCCGTCGGCATGGCACTGTGCACGCCGAAACGCCGCGCCTCATAGCTGGCCGCCGCCACCACACCCCGCCCCTCCGGAGTGCCACCGACAATCACCGGACGACCGCGCAACTCCGGACGCTCCCGCACCTCCACCGAGGCGAAGAAGGCATCCATATCGACATGAAGAATGACCCGGCTCATGCGCCCATTTTACCGCCAAATCAGCCCTGCGACTGCAAATTACACCGCAGAGGCGCAGAGTGCGCGGAGTTCCACGGAGAAACCGCTAATGGTCAACACGCCGGACTGGGACGTAACAGCATCGTGAGGACCGCCTTTAAACCGGCTAACCTCTGCGCCCTCCGCGCCTCTGCGGTGATCAGGTTTCTGGCTGTTAGCGTTTGAGCTTGGCCAAGGCATCAGCCATGGCGGAGTTGCCCGCAGCCGGCTGTTCGCGCTGCCCCTGTTTGGGCTTGGCCGCCCCGGGCCGGCGCTCCCCGTTCGGGCGCTCGGTAGCACCTGTCTTTCCCTGGAGCGCATCACTCATGCGCATCGTCAATCCGATACGCTTGCGCGGCAGGTCCACCTCCATGACCTTCACCTTCACCAGGTCGCCCGCCTTGACTACCTCACGCGGGTCCTTGATGAATTTCTCCGACATGGCGGAGATGTGCACCAGTCCATCCTGGTGAACGCCGATATCCACGAAGGCGCCGAAGTTGGTGACGTTGGTTACCACCCCCTCCAGGATCATGCCCGCGTCCAGATCCTTCATCTGCTCCACGCCCTCCCTGAAGGCGGCCGTCTTGAACTCCGGGCGTGGGTCGCGGCCCGGCTTTTCCAGTTCGGCAAGGATGTCGCGGACGGTGGGCTCGCCGAAACGATCATCGGTGAAATTGGCCGGTTTCAAGCCGCGCAGGTATCGACTATCGCCGATCAGATCACCGATGGAGCGCCCACTCTCGTTCTGGATGCGTTCCACCACGGGATACGACTCGGGATGCACCGCAGAGGCATCCAGCGGGTTGTCGCCGTTCATGATGCGCAGAAAACCGGCCGCCTGCTCGAAGGCCTTGTCACCCAGGCGCGATACCTTTAGCAGCGCCTTGCGGGTGGGAAAGGCACCGTGCTCATCGCGGTAAGACACCACGTTGGCCGCCAGCGCCGGACCAAGGCCTGCCACCCGGGAGAGCAGCGCGCTGGAGGCGGTATTGGCGTCCACACCCACGGCGTTCACACAGTCCTCCACTACCGCCTCCAGAGCCCGCGCCAGTCTCATCTGGGAAACGTCATGCTGATACTGTCCGACACCGATGGATTTGGGCTCGATCTTCACCAGCTCCGCCAGTGGGTCCTGCAAGCGCCGGGCGATGGAGGCCGCACCACGTAGCGAGACATCGACAGCCGGCATTTCCTTGGAGGCGTACTCGGAGGCCGAGTAGACCGAGGCGCCCGCCTCGCTGACCATCACCTTGCTTAGCTTCAGTTCCGGGTGGCGTTTGATGAGGTCGGCCACCAGCCGATCGGTTTCGCGGGAGGCGGTGCCATTGCCGATGGATACCAGATCAACGTGATGCCTGGCGGCCAGCGCGGCCAGTGCCGCAATCGACTCATCCCAACGATTCTTCGGGGCATGAGGATAAATGGTGGCGGTATCCACCAGTTTTCCGGTGCTGTCCACCAGCGCCACCTTGACCCCGGTGCGCAGGCCGGGGTCGAGTCCCATGGTGGCCCGCGGGCCGGCAGGAGCGGCCAACAGCAGGTCGTGCAGGTTCTGGCCGAAGACCTTGATGGCCTCCTCCTCCGCCGCCTCGCGCAGACGGGCCTTCAGGTCGGTATCCAGATGAGTGAGGATCTTGACGCGCCAGGCCCAACGCACGGTATCCGCCATCCATCGGTCGGACGGACGCCCCTCGTTACGGATCCCGAAGCGGACGACGATTTGACGTTCACCGCTGGAGGGCTCCAGCGGGCTACGCCCCTCAGCTTCATCTTCCGGCAGGACCAGACTGAGGTTCAGGATTCCCTCCTTGCGCCCCCGGAACAGGGCCAGTGCCCGGTGGGAGGGAATGTTTTTTACCGGCTCCGAATAGTCGAAGTAATCGGAGAATTTGGCGCCCTCCTGCTCCTTTCCGGCCACCGCGACCGATTTCACAACGGCATTTTCCCACAGGTATTCACGCAGCTTACCGACCAGTTCGGCATCCTCGGCGAACTGCTCCATCAGGATCTGCCGCGCCCCCTCCAGGGCCGCCGCACTGTCCGCCACTCCCTTGTCGGCGTCGACATATTTCGCAGCCTCGGTTTCCGGGTCGAGCATCGGGTCGCCCAGCAGACCAAGCGCCAGCGGCTCCAGTCCCGCTTCCCGGGCGATCTGCGCCTTGGTGCGTCGCTTGGGCATGTAGGGGCGGTAGAGATCTTCCAGACGGGTCTTGGTGTCGGCATCGACAACGGCCTTTTTCAATTCCGGCGTGAGCAGGCCCTGCTCATCGATGCTCTTCAGCACCGTCACCCGCCGCTCCTCCAGCTCGCGGAGATAGGTCAATCGCTCCTCCAGCTGACGCAACTGGATATCATCCAGGCCACCGGTCGCCTCTTTCCGGTAGCGGGCCACAAACGGTACCGTGGCCCCGCTGTCGAGGAGCTGTACGGTGGCATCGATCTGGGCAACCCTGACGCCGAGCTCATCGGCAATGCGCTGAAAAATAGTCATGCAATACTTCCGTCGGTGGATCAAAGACCCCGGATTTTAGTCCGCGCTCCCGCACATGAACATATTGACATTACGGTTTTGCGCGGTGCTGCCAACTCGTGAACCGCGGGAGGCATGGGGATCCCGGGAATTGCGCCGTGGAAAAAGCTTATTTACAGGTCTCTGCTGGAGAGTAATATAAGCGTGCGGCCGACGACCTGATATCGAGAACCTGCACCACTCACTTCAATGTATCCGGTCGCCCTGCTGGCAAGAATCCCCGTCGGCTTTCTCTCCCCATCAATGAGGGCCACTTCCTCTTCGGCGATCGAACCTTTCGCTGCCGAGCCCTTCGGTTACACTGTATCGAAGCCCCTTTACTACTCTGCCATGGCAAACCGTCACACCAACCCGAGTTACCTGCCGCGCCCGCTGCCACCGCAACTTGCGGGACTGGCCGAGCTGGCGCTGGATGTGCGCTGGAACTGGAACCACGCCGCCGACCGTCTCTGGGAAAGCATCGACCCGGAACTCTGGAACGCCACGGGCAATGCCTGGGTAATCCTGGAGAGTGTCTCCCATCGTCGGCTGGAGAACCTCGCCGAAGATGAGACCTTCCGGTCGGAACTGGAGCGTTTGCTGGCAACCAGAGAGGAGTACCTCGCATCGCCAAGCTGGTTCAGTGAAAACCACGGCGGTGATGAACTGAACGGTGTCGCCTACCTGAGCATGGAGTTCGGCCTGGGCGAGGCGCTGCCAATCTATTCCGGCGGGCTCGGCATCCTTGCCGGCGATCACCTGAAGACGGCCAGTGACCTCGGTGTTCCCCTGATCGGAGTGGGACTGCTTTACCAGCAGGGCTACTTTCGCCAGAGCCTGGATGCCACCGGCGAGCAAATCGCCAGCTATCCCTATAACGACCCGACACTGCTCCCGGTCATGCCCCTGCGCGACGTCGAGGGTGAATGGCTGCGGGTCACCATCGATTTGCCGGGCCGCGAACTCCACCTGCGGGCCTGGCAGGTCCAGGCCGGACGCAACCGGCTCTATCTGCTCGACAGCAATCATCCGCTCAATGGACCCGCGGATCGCGGCATTACAGCGGAACTCTACGGCGGCAGTGCAGAGATGCGACTGCAACAGGAGCTGGTCCTGGGCATCGGCGGTTGGCGGCTGCTGCAGGCCCTTGCGGTCCAGTGCGACGTACTCCATCTCAATGAAGGCCACCCGGCGTTTGCGGTCCTCGAGCGGGCCGCCGATTTCATGCGCCGCTCCGGCACCGATTTTCCAACGGCGCTTCGTGCCACGGCGGCGAGCAACATCTTCACCAGCCACACTCCAGTAGATGCGGCCTTTGATCGTTTTCCCCGAGAGCTGATCGCGCAGTACCTGGAGCCTCTCACCCGATCGCTGGGAGTCACACTGGAAGATCTGCTGGCCCTCGGCCGCATCAATGGACCCGACGCCCATGAGCCGTTCAACATGGCCTACCTGGCATTGCGGTGCAGCGCCCGCATCAACGGCGTCAGTCGGCTTCACGGCGAGGTCAGCCGCGGCATCTTTCAGCCCCTGTTCCCTGGACGCCCCCAGCACGAGGTACCCATCGGCCACGTCACCAATGGGGTGCATATGCCCTCGTGGGATTCAGCGCATGCCGACGCGCTTTGGACCAACGCCTGCGGGAAAGAGCGCTGGCTCGGCGCCCAGGAGGGCATGGAGGAGAATTTCCGGGCGGTCGATGACGAGACACTCTGGGAGTTCCGGCTTCGTCAGCGCCAGGATCTGGTCCAACACCTGCGCCAACGGCTGGTCCGGCAGCAGCGGGCGCGCGGGCAGGGCCCCGCCCGTGCCGCGTCGTTGATCGAACGACTCGATCCCAACTGTCTGACCATTGGCTTTGCCCGTCGTTTCGCTACCTATAAACGGCCCGACCTGCTGCTGTATGATCCGCAACGGCTGGAGCGACTGCTGAATGACTCCGAGAGACCCGTGCAGCTGGTAGTCGCCGGCAAGGCGCACCCCAAAGATCGGCTGGGCCAAAAGATGGTGCGGCGCTGGAGCGATTTCATGCACCACTCCCGGGCACAAGGTCGCATGGTATTCGTGGAAGACTACGCCATCGGTCTGGCCACCGAACTGGTGCAGGGGGTGGATCTATGGCTCAACACCCCGCTGCGCCCCTGGGAGGCGAGCGGCACCAGTGGTATGAAGGTGCTGGTCAATGGCGGGCTCAACCTTTCAGAGCTGGACGGCTGGTGGGCCGAGGCCTACCGTCCGGAAGCGGGCTGGGCCATCGGCGATGGTCGCGTACACGACCACGACCCGGCATGGGATGCCCGGGAGGCGGAGCAGCTCTACTCGCTGCTGGAGGACGAGGTGGTGCCCGCCTTTTATGAACGGGATGAGCAGGGCATCCCCACCACCTGGGCGCAGCGGCTGCGGGAAAGCATGGCCCATCTGACTCCGACGTTTTCCGCCAATCGCATGGTGCGCGAATATACCGAAGACTACTACCTGCCTGCAGCGGCGGAGTGGCGTCGCCGGGTCGAGGACAACGGAGCACTTGCAGAAGAGCTCGAGGCCTGGCGACGCTCCATCAAGGACCACTGGCCCCGTCTTCACTTTGGTAGCGGCGGTGTCGAGAGGGATGGCGAACACTACCTTTTCCGCCTGCAGATCTTTCTCGATGAAATCGACCCGGATTTTGTGGCCGCGCAACTTTACGCCGTGCCGCGAAACGAGGGTGAACAGACGGTCTGGCCCCTTGAGCGTGGGCGGCCGCTGCCCGGCACCATCAATGGCTTCACCTTCCATGCCCGGGTCCCCGCCGATCGACCAGCCGACCACTACACCCCACGGCTGGTGCCGTATCATCCATACGCCCGGGTTCCGCTGGAGAGCCCCCAGATCCTGTGGCGACACTCCCGCTTGAGCGCTTCATAAGTTCAGTACGGTACCTTCAAAGAACACACCCAACCCGGTGGGCGTTGACCCCTGCCACCTGCAAACCCGGTTGTGTTCCCCTTTGAAGGGGCTTCGCGCCCCTGTATACTAGGAGCCATGCGAATTCTTGTCGGTCTGCTGCTGGGCACCATCCTCTCCGCCGGCAATGTCGGCGCCGAATCGCCGGGGCATGCCGTCGCCTTCATGTACCACCGCGTCGATGATTCCCGCTATCCCTCGACCAACGTCCGTCAGGAAGATTTCGGGGCGCAGTTGGACTACCTCGCGCGAGAGGGGTTTCGGATCTGGCCGCTGGAACGCATCGTCCATCACCTGAAGACGGGAATGCCGACCCCCGAACGTACGATAGCGATCACCTTCGACGACGCCTATTACAGTGTCTACGAAAACGCCTGGCCACAGCTACGGGAGCGGGACTGGCCGTTCACGGTGTTCGTCAGCACCCACGTGGTGGACCGGGGCCTGTCCGGCATCATGGATTGGGAGCAGATGCGCGAGATGCAGTCTGCCGGCGTGAGATTCGCCAATCACAGCACCTCCCATGATCATCTGCTCGCCCGCAGGCCCGGTGAGACCGCGACCACCTGGAGCAAGCGAGTGAAAAAGGATATTCTCGCGGCCGAGGCACGGCTGCGGGAGGAGTTGGGCGAGGCAGTCAATCCGGGACGTTTGTTCGCCTATCCGTTCGGAGAGTACAGTTCGGCCCTCGCCGACCTCGTCCAGGACCTCGGCTACGTCGGATTTGGCCAGCACTCGGGGGCCATGGGCCCGTTATCGGACCTTCGTGCGCTGCCCCGCTATCCCATCAACGAGAACTTTTCGGACCTGGATGAGTTTGCCATCAAGGCAAACAGCCTTCCGCTACCGGTGATTTCATTCACCCCCCGGGACCCCCTGGTGGAGAGCAACAATCCGCCCCGACTGAGCATCACGCTGGCTCCGGATGGCATCGATCCGGAACGGCTGGCCTGCTATGGCGGCTACCAGGGGCGCCTTGCACTGGAGTGGGTAGAGCGGGACGAGCGCCGATTTTCCGTGCAGGCCCCCGAGCCATTCGATCCGGGCCGGGCACGCTACAACTGCACGGCGCCCTCCGCTGACGGGAACTGGTACTGGTTCAGTCAACCCTGGGTGATTCCGCCAATCGCAACCGACCCAGATCACTGAGCCTGTTATAATCGATCATGGCGCGGATCTCGGCCACATAGTCGAGGCCGCGTTCCGAATAGCGCAGCAAGCCCTCGGCCAATGCCAGCGGCTCCAGGGGCCGCCCCGCCTCTCGCAGCTCCGCACGGATCCCGCGCAGCTCCCGGTAGGCGCTCCCTGTATTGAGATTCTTTAGATAAGCCCGTACCGAACTGCGCAAATCCGGAAATACACGCACGTAGTGATCGGCACCGGCCATGCGACGCAACGGCACCATTCCCTGATCCGCGTTCCAGGTCCACTCGCCAAACAGGTTGTTGCCCTCGCGCGCGAACCGGGAAGTACCCCAGGCACTCTCGTTGGCCGCCTGCGCCAGCATCAGCCCGGGAGGGATCACATCCACACGCTTCAACAATCGGCGCTCGAACAGTGGGTCGGCGACGTCCATCTCGACGCCGTAGTCTCTGGCGAGTGCCGTCAGCTGCTGCCACTGCTCGCTGCCCGAAGGCGGCGCACCGTTTTCAAACCCCTCGCGAACGGCCTGTCGCAGGTGCCGAACCCGCTCATTCTCCGCCAATACCACTGGAAGCATTATCCGGAAGAACAGGCTCTTTTTACGCTCGGCCTGCAAACGGCTTACGTCCGAGGGAATCCTGGCCACCAGCAGTGGCGGAACCGTGATCTCCGGCGGCCAGAAGTAGTCGTGGCGACTGAAGATGGATTCGAGCGTATCGGCATCCGAAGCCGTTACGACTACCAAGGGGATCTCGAAACGGGCGGAGCGATCGCCCGGGATGACCACGAACCAATCCAGCAATCCGGCGACCAGAAGAGGCAGGACAACGGCGACCGTAGACAGCAGGGGCAACGGCAGCCGGGCGTCGAATTCGGAGGTTTGATGAGGCATTTACAACGACAGAACATGAAAAATTGCAGGTGCCCAGTCTAAGGTCTCCGGGAATATTTCGCCATTGGTAAAGTCGCCCGCACGAGTGATGAGAATGGTACGCCAGGTTGCCTGAACGACAGCAGTAATCGTTGTCCACGTGACACTGGCCGGCTTCGGAAACCGGAGCGGCTCGGGATTCCGTCTAAAAACGAATTTTGGAAATCGGGATCCCGATCAAGGGTAGTGGGCCACTAGCCTTAAGCAGGCGATGAGTCGACAACGACACCGGCATGCTGTCGGGCAGCCATTTCAACCGCCTCGTGAGTGGGCATTCCGTTCTCCACACCATCCATGATCAGCCGCTGCAAAATGGCGCCGAGCATGGTGATATTGTCCCGCATGTGTTCCTTGATTGCCTGCAGAATATGTATCTCAAACGGGGCATCGTCGTCGATGGTGACGGCGAAGTCAGCGAATTCCCGGCCCGTGGCCATCCAATAGCAAAGGTCGTAGATCAGGTCGAAACTCTGCTGCAAGGAGGCCTCGTTATCGCCGACCAGGTTTATTCTTACCTCTTCTTTCAGGCCCTTGCGAAATTCAGCAAGCCCGTAATCCACTCCGCCCTTGACTACGTCCTCAGGTGTAAATTCCCACTGCATGTCTCTCTCCTTAGCCGAAAATGGCTTCAAAACTGTCTTCGTCATCCGAACAGACCGGGCAGGTATCCTCCTCCAGTCCGATAAAAAAGCGCCCGCAGCTCTCGCAAAGGAACCGCCGCAGGGAGTGTAATTCTACCGGCGCACCCGTTGCGGGCTGCCAATGATGATGTAGAGTCAGCGCATCGGCCCCACACGCCTCGACACAGACACCGCACCCCAGGCACTGTCCGATCCTGAATTGCAGTTCCCAGCGGGTATCTCCTTCAAAAATCTTCAGTGCGCCGCTGGGGCAAACCCGGGCGCAGGACTCACAGCCAGTACATCTCCCCGCTCGGGCATCGACCCTGCCGACTCCCAATAGAAGAGCGATTCGAGTCGATTCGGGAAAGGCATCAAACCGTCCCAGTACCGCCTCGGCCAGTCGGCGCCGCGCTGGAACGAAGTGCGCCGCGGCGCGGATGGCGAATGCGGGAACCTCCAACTCGACGTCCTGATCGCGTGAACTCTGAACGGCACGATTGGCCCAGCGGCGAAACAGTTGCCGGCGTTCCGCCTGGTGCGCACGTCCGGCGGCTTCGGTCGCCACGAGCGGTGCGCTCCAGGGCAGCCCCTGATCGGATGCCGCGTTGCCCAACTCGTCGAGTGCATCGGCAAGTCCCTCCACCCGCTCCCCGCCGGCGGGAGCGTTGGCGCAAGTCTCACAGTGTCCCGCGCCCCTCAAGGTTATCGCGATGTCGCGCTGGGCCAGAGTGGCGAGCAGCGCAAGGTCCAGGTCGCCCAGACAGGGAACCCGCACCTCCCCCCTCAGTCCGGATGGGGCACAGACGACGCTCAGCGATGACGCCTCCGGCTTTACCAATGCAGCTAACGGAAGCCGGGCCGGTTCGAACACCGCTGTGGGACAGGTGGTACCACACAGGCCGCAGCCGCTGCAGCGCGTCGCATCAAGCGTCACACCCTCCTCATCGGGCGTTAGCGCGCCGGGGGGACAGCCGTCGGCACAGCGGCTGCAGTGGCTGTAGCGAAAACGGTAACGCACGCAGCGCTGAATGCGGATCTCGGGAAGAGTTTCCATCGCAATGGCCATAACCGCTATTTCTTCTGGTCGGAGAATGTATGCAGCGCCGGGCCCGGCTGGCAGGTATCCGTCGGAATGGTATAGGTACCCGGCATCGCACCACTCCCGACATTCGGCAGGAGGTCGGGCCGTATGACCCGCAGTGTATCGATTCCGCCCTTTACAGCGAACGCCTCAACCGTGCGCAGTCGCGCTTCGACGGCACGCGCCGTCTCTTGTGCGATCTCGTCATCGGAGGCTATCACCAGGACGCGGCCAGTCACCTCATCGAGTTCCGGCCCGAGATCATGCCCATCCGGGATCGGCACACGACTACGTTCGGCCGGTCCGCGCACATCGACCACCGGCCAGCCTGCGGCGCCCTCCAGCTTGGCCAAGGCCTCCGCGTCGACCACCACCTCGGCAACAACAGTCGAGCCCATAGCGATCCACGGCAGAGCGAACATCAACCGGAACACGGAACACCCTCCTCGCCGGCCAGCCGCTCTTCGAGTGCCGAAGTCGTCCCATCCACATCGCACCCCGCCGGTAGTACCAGGCGGCGAGCCTGACCGTAACGCGTCCAGAAGCGCAACTCTTCGACAGCATCGGAACCGCTATCGAGCCAGAATCGCTCACCGGCAATCTCGGCCATCTCGGCGCAAGCGAGCAGATCATCATCCTCCGGCGCCTCCACGGACACCAGCAGCGTCCCGCAGCCCGCCGCGATCATCTGCCCCGCCCACCACTGAGCATCGACATCTGTGGGCGTGCGATCCGCTTGCAAGACTAGCCAACGCGGCACCGGATTGGACACGGCGACGACGTTGAAATCGGCATTGCTGGTAGTGTCCAACGCCCAACTCGACTTGGCCCGGTGCACCGGCAGCCACACGCCGATCCGCTCCCCGCCGTAACGTGCGATGGCCTCAGTGAAAAGGGCGCTGTCGTACAACGCAGACTCTCCCAGCAGGACCTGTTCGGCTCCTGCGGCCAAGAGGGCTTCGATACGCGGGGCATCCGCCCGGGGCGATACCAAGCAGCACCCGGTCAGCTCACTGTCCGGCTCGCCGGCATCGAACAAGAAACGCCTTTCACCGCACACCTCCCCGCTTTCCGAGCCGGGAGTCTCTATCCAGACCGCCCATTGGTAGCCGTTCATTACATACTCCCGTGGGAAAAACGCAACGCCCGTACACCGGCGACTAGGGGAGGGATGGGGAGCCCCAGACCGGTCACCGGCAGACGCTCGCGAAGCTCAGCCAGTGCGTCAACGATGGGGGTGATCTCAATGCCGGCATACGAGGGCGGGAGGCGCGACAGCACCTCGAGGCCATCTTCAACGAAGATTGCCGCACTCTCGCCGTTCTGCTCTTCAGCGAAGTGAAAGGCGAGCGCGGCAAACGCCAGGCCCTGCAAGAAGCGGGCGAACGGGTCGGCGTCGCCGTCCGGGGACTCCTGCACCGTTCGCGACCAGCGCTCATTGACCCAGTCATGCACACCACGGAAATCACCCGACTGCCACAAGGCCGCCAGCTCATCCCACAACAGCAAACTCATGTAGCCGCTCCCCCGCACTGCATCGGCCGGGTTACCGCATCGGGTTTGGGCGCCCTCAGCCTTGCCCCGTCCTCATCCGCGACGTCCAATCCCAGCACCTCGAGTTCCGCAAGGGTAAAGGCCTCCAGCAGCCGCGCCATTTCGCGGTAGAAGCTGTATTCAGTCGCCCCTTCCACGGTCTGCGCAAAGCCCCTGCTCCAACGCCCCAGGTGTTTCACCCAGAAGCGCTTCACCACCTTATCGAGGCGACGGGCATCCTTTACATCACCGGCGGAAAGGGCTTCGGCCTGTCGTTCCAGCAAGGCGGCGATGAACTGCATCTCCACCGACAGGTGGTCCTCGAAGGTTGCGAAGCGGCCGGATTGCACCGCAAATCCCTCGGCGGCATAGGCATCACGGGTCTCGTTGACCGCGCTCTGGCGATAGCCGCCCTGCAGCCGGACCGACTCCACCGGCGGAAAACCACCGGGCGCGATAAACAGCATGGTGTATTCAGCGGCCAGTTCCTCCGCCAGCACCTCCTCGTCGCGGCCCAGAAAATCGGCGTCGAAATCGACACCGAGCTCGGCAAGATCGGCCAGACAATGTTCGCCACGCAGTTCACGCAAGAAACCGCTCTGTGGCTCTTCGGCAAATGCACCCGCCAGTAGCCGGTACCAGTGGGCGCGGCTACGCAGGGCTTCGACCGTATCCGCTCGCTGCATTGTCTCAGTCATGGATTACCTCTTTCAAAAGCGCGGCCCCGAAAACGGGGCCGCCATGCCCTACTTAATGACCTGAAGGTTTTTTGGGCCCGACACTGTCCGGTCCGGCCCAGTCGGCCATCTCCGGGTGCATCTTGCGGTGTTGATCACCCACATAGGTGAAGCCCATCGTCTTCTTGTACCACTCCATGTGCTTGTCCCAGGAAGATTCCACATCGCCGTAGCGGTCGCCTTCGCGTGCCGGGGTTACTTTCACCACCGTATCGTACCAACCGGCGGAACCACCGATGGGGTCGGCCACAGCGGGGATGATGGCGTTGGGGTGTACCCCCTTGTCGTCCCACCAGACGTTTTTCAGGTCGGAATCTTCCTGAGCACCGAACTCTCCGCCCTTCTCCTTGAGCTTGAGCTGTGCCAGACGGCCGTAGCCCCAGTGGCCGCAGCCGGTGGAGATGCCGATCACCCTGGGATGCTGCCCCTCGGTGACGTAGGCCTTGGTGACCAGGTGCCCCACCGGGCTCTCCACCCGAATCAGGTCCCCGGTCTTCACCCCGATGCGCTTGGCGGTCTCGGTGTTGATGGGTGCCCAGTTACGATGCACGATCTCCGCCAGCCACTTGACGGACGCCGTGCGCGACTGCACATGGACGTTGTACTTGTAGGTGGTGAGGATCATCTCATCTTCCTTGAGATTCTCGTGCCACGGGATGCGCTTGAAGGTGGGCATCGGGTTGAAGCCGTATTCGGCCCATTCGTCAATACGCACGTTGATCAGTCGGCTGCCGCTCGGGAAACCGACATAGCTCCTGCCGTTCCGCTGCACGCCGATGGCCTTGCCGTTTTTATGGATAGTGCCCTCCTCGTCCACGGTTGCACCCGTCATGTCGGCGCGGGAAAGCTCCTTTTTGTGCAGACCGTACTCGGCCTTGATCTCGCGCCCGGTCTTGTCGCTGACCTTGCCGGTAGCCGGGTTGAGTTTTCCGTAGATGGGCCAGACGCCCTCTTTCTTCAACCAATCGAGGCCGCCCGCCTCCTTCAGCCCCGGCACATTCTCGAATTGCTGGCGGACATAGTCCTCCGAGCTCTTGAAGTTCCAGTATTTCTTCATGCCGCGGGAGCCGTCCGGATCGAGACGGTGAATGAGTTCCTGCAGGTAGACGCGGTGCTCCTTACCCTCGCCCATCGGTGCGATCACCGGCTGGCGAAGTCCGACCCAGGGCCACAGGGAATTGGGCATCGACTCCGGCTCCCAACGCTCGAGATAGGGCACGTCCGGCAGGATGATATCCGCCGTCTGCGCCTCCTCGCCCATGAAGGGGGTCAGCACCACGCGGAAGGGAATCAGCTCCTCGTTGCGGAACAGTTCGCCCCACACGGCCTCTGCACCCGGATTGGTGTAGACCGGGTTGTCCATGTAATTGATGTAGACACTGACCTTCTGGCGTCCCTCGGCGATCCAGAACGGCACCAGGTGGCTGACGTGGTGCGAGGCGAGCGGGAACTCCGGCGGGTCTCGCAGGATAGAGGCCTTCTTCGGCTGGGGCGGCTCCGGCTGCGGCTGATCGTAGCCCATGCCGCGGGGCAGGCAGTAGCCACCGCGCTTCTCCACGTTGCCGGTCATGATGGAAAGCATCATGCAGGCCTTCTCGTTGTAAGAACCGTAAAGGTGCTTGGCCGGACCGCGATAGGTATAGGTGGTGGCGGGCGAGGCGTGGGCAAACTCGCGGGCAATGCGCTCGATGGTCTCCTCCGGCACACCGGAAAGCTCGGCCGCCCACTGCGGTGTGAACTGTTCGTAGTGCTCCTTCAGTTCACTGAGGCTGACGTTGGTCCAGTCAGTGATGAACTCGGAATCCTGCAGGTCCTCGCGCAGGATGACGTGACCGATGGCCAGCGCCACCGCCCCGTCGGTGCCGGGAAAGACCGGGATCCACTCATCGGAGAAACCAGCGGTGTTGGACAGGCGTACATCAAACGTGACGATCTTGGCGTTGCTGTCCACCCTTCCCTCGGTAATGCGCTGCGAGTAGGGATTGTGGAAGTAGGCCGCCTCCAGGATGTTGGAGCCGAAGTTGAGCACGTACTTGGTGTTGGCGAAGTCCGGGGTCTCGATGTCCGGGCCCCAGGTCGGCTCCATGCCGACCTTCTTCGACGACTCGCAAACCGAGGTATGATTGAGCACAGTGGCCGAACCCAGCGTATTCATGAACCGGCTCAGCACGCCACCGGTGCGATTGCGCCCATACTTCAGCATGATTTCGTTGGGGTCACCATTTTTCAATACATCATCGATCCGTCCGGCGACCTCGTTCAACGCCTCATCCCAACTGATGCGTTTCCACTTGCCCTCACCGCGTTTGCCGACCCGTTTTAGCGGATAGAGGATACGGTCAGGATCGTAGCTGTACCACATCCCGGCATTGCCCTTGGCGCAGAGGCGTCCGCGGGTGGAGACATGGTTCGGATTTCCCTCCAGCTTCACCACCCGACCATCCTCGACGAAAGCGACGGCCCCGTCCTGGATGTTGCAGACGTGGCAGTTGGTGGGGATCGCCTTGCGCTCCTTATAGCTCTCGGGGTTGTAGTCGCGCCCACCGAGATCGGTTTCCATCGCCCTGAGCATCGATGGTGCCGCGAGGGCGGCTGCCGTAGTGCCGCCGGTAACCTTGATGAAATTTCTACGTGTAATTTCCAACATGTTTCTCACTCCTCCGTTGCACCACGGCTCAGTAATAGGTGTGTACGATTTGCGGGCCGATGAGGATGGCGTAACGCAGAGCCATCCCCCCGACCAGCAGCAGACCACCGGCGGCCATGATGCCGATCGGTTGGCGCCCCACCGGAGCGAGCAGCAGGGCGATGGGAGCGGCAAGTCCCACCACCATCCCAAGGCCGATGAAAATGAGCCCCATGGTCCCTGAGGTCATGAACATGAAGGTGACCTCGGAGCCGGATCCACCATAGGCGGTGGTGCCGAGCAACGAAACCAACATGGCCGCCGTAGCCCCGCCGCCCCACAGCATGAAGCTGCGCAACATCGACACCAGTTTTTCCGGTCCCTTGGCCAGAAAGGATGCGACGGCCGCACCGGAGACCAGCGACAGAGAGACGAACAACACCGGCATCAGCGGGGTATTCCAGACTGCCCGGTGCTGATGCACCGTCAGGTCGAAACCGGTGTAGATGGGAAGACCGAAACCCAGCAGGGCACCCGCCACCGCCAGGCGTTTTGCGTTCACCTGTTCGCCCTTTCGAAGAAATACGAAATAGACGACGGAGACCAGGCCGAAGGCGACCAGATTGAGGCTTCCCCATGCGAGTGGCGAATCGAAATTCAGATAGGCCGGATTCACCATATTGAGAAAGCGCATCGGCTGCGAGAGGTCGCCGATGAGCAGCAGCCCACCGAGCACCAGCAGCCCGAAGGAGAGATAGAAGGCCGAGTGCCTCAGGGGCCGGAATTCCTCGCGATACCAGGAGAGCGCGGAGAAGAAAAACAGCGCCACGGAGATACCGATCACGAAGAAATACCAGGCGTAGGGGCTGGGCCAGGCGATGGTGTGAAAAACGCTATAGTCGAGCATGACTGACCCTCCCTAGATCGTATGGTTGCGGTTGAACACGGCACGCTCGTCGTCGAGCGCCTCGCGGGCGTCATAAACGTCCCTGCCATATTCCGTCATATTGCGATCAGCGCCGATGTAGAAGACCTGCGGCTTCGTCCCCTGCTCCGGACGCAAGACCTGGGTGGCATGGCGTGCCACCAGTCGGGAGACCTCGCTGCTGGGGTCGTTGATGTCACCGAACACGCGGGCACGCCCGACGCAGGTCTGCACACAAGCCGGCACCAGACCCTGGACCACCCGGTGATGACAGAAAGTGCACTTGTCTACGACGCTGGTGATGTTGCTGCGTGTACGGTGCTCGGGAAGCATAAAGCGGGCGTTGTAGGGACAAGAGGCCATGCAGGCTTTGCAGCCGATACAGCGGTCGTAGTCTTGCAGCACGAAACCACCATCTTCGACCTTGTAGGTGGCACCCACCGGACAGGAGCGCACGCAAGGCGGATCATCGCAGTGATTGCAAAGGCGCGGCAGAAACTGCTTTTTGACCGTGGGGTATTTACCGACCACCCGGTAGGGCACCCAGGTGCGGAACACCCCTAGCGGAACATCGTATTCGGCCTTGCAGGCGACCATACAGGCATCGCAACCGATGCAGCGGCGCAGGTCGATGACCATGGCGTAGCGCCGGACACCGGGCTTGCCGCGGGTCTCCCGCGCCGAAAGGCGCAGCTCTTCACTCATCCCCTCTCCTCCAGATCTGTTGGTCGGATCGCCCGAAGTCATGAGTGGTAACGGGCGAGAACATTTTGGGGAAACGCAAAAACCGGACCAACAGTCTGGAAGGCCGCGCTACAGCCACCTCTGGGTCGGTGGCTAACACTCTCTCGGCTAAACGGATGAACGAACAGGACGGCGGGCACCGCACGTAGTTACTGATCGGTAACCACACGCACGCAAATGGGGGATCGACTCGTTACCGAACGGTAACGGCCAAAAACCCTGGCCTGAAAGGGTGAATCGATAAGTCGGAACAAAGGGCGAAGAATAGCCGTTACCATTCCGTAACAGCCTGGTCCCCCATAGGCGACTGGCGCGCTTCCTGCAGAGTCACCCCCCTGAATGAACTTCCGAATGCGTTTACACCACAAACAGGGTAAACACATACCTGAGATGTTACGTGCTGGCGGATGCAAGCCTTTTTTCAACATAATGCGGTCGCGCTGACACTACAAAGAACTTTGTTGGGCCGCTTCGGCGAGTCTGATAGATTGGCTGAGCCTCTGCTTAGCTGATTGAGCCATCGGGTTAACGAAAGCATGTATCGACTGAATCGACGCCGGTTTCTCGGCTTACTCATTGCAGGCGGCCTGTTACACACCCGGCTGGTCGGGGCGACCGGCGATCCGATTCGGATCGGCATTACTCCGGTCTTCTTGACCGAGCAGACATCCCTGCTCCGGGAATGGCGCGACTATCTTCAGGAACGCCTCGGTCGTCCGGTACTATTCGTGCAGCGGGATACCTACCGCGAGATCGTGGGCAACCTGCTATCCAGACAACTTGAGTTTGCCTGGATCTGCGGATATCCCTACGTCAATCATCGTAACCAACTGGCGCTTACTGCGACGCCTGTCTATGCGGGTGAACCCCTGTACCGCGCCTATCTTATCGTGCCGGCTCGGGACCTCGACACCCGTAGCATTGGCGATCTGCAGGGCGGGGTTTTCGCCTATGCCGATCCCGACTCCAATTCCGGCTTCCTGGTACCGCGATTCGCCGTGAAAGAGCAAGGCGGCGATCCGAGCCGTTTTTTTCGCAAAACGTTTTTCACCGCCGGTCATCGCAACGCCATCGAGGCGGTCAGTACCGGACTGGCGGACGGGGCCTACGTCGATGGTTACGTATGGAATACCCTGGCGCGGTTTAACCCCGACATTACCGGGCGTACCCGCATCGTGGCCCGTTCCCGTACTTTCGCTTTTCCACCTATTGTTGGCGGCCCGGCTGTTTCGGAAGCATTAAATCAACAGATACAACGGATTTTGGTCGAAATGAGTCAGGACCAAAACGCCCGTCTGCTTCTCGAACGACTCAACCTTGATGGCTTCGCGGTACCCGAAGCCGGTGCGTATGACGCCATTGCCGCGATGGCCCAAAAGGTGGGTGAGGTGCCGCTTGTTCCATGATCTGAGCTTCCGCTACAAAATCCCGCTGCGCGGCACGGTACTGATCCTGATCACCTCATTTGCGGTAACGGGGGCGCTCATCTTTCGCGCTTACGACGATCTCAAGCAGGATCTGATCGCCAATGCCGAGGGATTGGCCCAGGTCATGGCCCACACCCTGGTTCCGGCCATGCTCAAGGACGACGTGTGGAACAGCTATGAGATTATCCGTACGCCATTCAACGCGGATTTGGGCAATCGTCAATCGCTGGGCGCGGAGGCGATTGTCGTGCTTAACAACGACTTCGAGGTTTACGTCGCTTCCAATCCGGAGGCCTTCCCGATGTTGACGCCGATTGCCTCGGCGGGAACCGCCTACGGAAAGTTGCGGCGCCATCTCGAAAACCAGTCCTCCACGGAAACGGAGGTGGTCGATATGGCGGAGACGAATAGCCTCTACGTCGCCTCGCCCATTATCTCGGACCACGTCCAGCTCGGCACTTTGGTGATGAGCTATAAACGGGCGGGGTTTACGCCGCGTTTCGTACGTTTCGCCAGTCGCGCCGGCATCGTCACGATCCTGGTGCTCGGCGCCCTGGTACCGCTCAACTGGTATTGGGGAGCCCGCATGGCTGCGCCACTGATCAAGCTGGCCGGCTGCATGGGGCGGATCGGGCAGGAAAGCCCCTCCCAATTGCAGTGTGATCTCTATAAATCGAAGGACGAAATCGGCCAGGTAGGTGCCCGCTTTCGTGACATGGTGAACGAACTACAGGTCAAGCAGGCGTTAGAGAAACAGGTCATCGCCGCCGAAAGGCTGGCCGCCGTTGGACGCCTAACAGCCTCCATCGGGCACGAGATCAACAATCCGCTCGGCGGCATGCTCAACGCTATCAACACCTACCGCCGTTATGGGCAGCTTGATCCCATGGCAGAAAAGACGGTGTCGCTGCTGGAACGGGGTCTGCTGCAGATCCGTGACACCGTCTCCGCACTGCTGGTAGAGGCAAAACCCACCAGCCGCCATTTCGGCCTTGAAGATGCCGAGGATGTCCGTACCCTGATCACACCGGATATCCAGCGACAGCACGCCTCTCTCGAATGGTGCGCGGATATCGGGACCATCCCGTTGCCGGCCACCCTGATCCGTCAAATATTGATGAACCTGCTACTGAACGCCATCAAGGCGGTTCCCCCACACGGCCGCGTGGGCTGTGATATCCGCATTGAGGCAGGAGCGCTGCGGTTGAGCGTTTACAATAACGGCCAGCCCATTTCCGATGACCGGATGCGCCACCTGTTTGAACCGTTCGTCCACTATCGGCCCGATGGCAACGGCCTCGGTCTCTGGGTCTGTTATCAGATCGTCGATCAGCTCGGCGGCACTATCGATGCCGCCAGTGACCGTGAAAAAACCCATTTCACTGCAAATATTCCGTTACAGACATGAATGCCAAAGCGCCACTAAAGCTCTGTCTGCTGGAGGATGATCCCATCATGGGGGAGTCGCTCTGCGACCGATTCGAACTGGAAGGCTTCCAGTGCGACTGGTACAAAACGGCGCTGGCGGCGCAGCCCCATATCGGCCACGAGGATTACGCAGCCCTCATCAGCGATATCCGGCTACCGGACATGAGCGGTGCCGAGCTGTATACACAGCTCCGGGAGGAGGGCCGAGCCATCCCGCCGACCCTCTTCATCACCGGCTTTGGCAGCATCAGCGATGCGGTCGAACTGCTCAAGCGGGGAGCGGCGGACTACATCACTAAACCCTTCGACCTCGACACGCTGGTGGAAAAGGTCCGCTCGGTCTGTCAGCGACCGATACAGGAGGAGCATCCCGATGAGCCGACTCTCGGGATCTCCGCCGCCATGCGTTCACTGGAGCAGACGCTATGCCGCGTCTCGGAGCACGGCTCCACGGTCCTGATTACCGGCGAGTCCGGGGTCGGAAAGGAGCACGCGGCACGTTTCCTTCATCGCTGCGCGTCGAAGACGGGAAAGAGCCCGTTCATCGCCGTGAACTGCGGCGCCATCCCGGAAGGGCTCATGGAAGCCGAACTGTTTGGCTATGAAAAGGGCGCCTTTTCCGGCGCGATTCGTACCCGCCGGGGCGTGTTCGAACAGGCCGACGGCGGGACGCTGTTTCTGGACGAAATCGGCGACATGCCGCCCAATATGCAGGTGCGTCTGCTGCGCGTCATCCAGGAGCGCCAGGTGGTCCGGGTCGGGGGCGAGACCCCCTTGGCGCTCGATCTGCGGCTCATCTGCGCCACCCACCGTGACCTCAAGCAGATGGTCGCCGAAGGTGCCTTTCGCGAAGATCTCTACTACCGCATCAATGTAGTCCATATGAAGATCCCGCCGTTACGCGAACGACGCGAGGATATTCTCTGGTTTACACGCCTGTTTCTGAATGAGATTGATCCCGAAAACGAGCGCCGTCTACTCCCCTCGGCCGAACAGCGGCTGCTGCAGCAAGTCTGGCCAGGCAACCTGCGAGAGCTTCGGCACAGCATTGAGCGGGCCTGCGTTCTATCCGCCGAGCCCGCTATCAGCGCCGCGGCCTTCGACACCGAAACGGACCGAAATGCTCCGACCCCGGAAGAGAACGATTTGCGCGAGCGCATCTCCCTCTATGAACGCCAACTCATCCTAGAATCCCTGCGCCGCCACGGCTTCCAGATAAACGAAACGGCCGGCGAACTGGGAATCAGCCGCAAGAATCTCTGGGAGAAGATGAAGAAGCTGGGCATCGAGCGGGACTGAAGTTGTCGCCCTATTCCGGCGTGAACTTGCAGCGGAGGGGCGTTATCCTTGCGCGATGACGAAACCGAAACATAAAACCACCACCCGCCCCGCCCCCCGCCTGCGCATCCTGTTCGGCGAAGCCATCGCCATCGGCCCCGGCAAGGCGGAGCTGCTGGAGGCGATCGGGGAGAGCGGCTCCATTTCCGCTGCGGCGCGGGACATGGGTATGTCCTACCGCCGCGCCTGGCTGCTGGTGGACACCATGAATCAGTGCTTTTGCGGGCCCCTCGTGGAGACGGCTATGGGCGGCAAGGGTGGTGGCGGCGCAACGGTGACCGAGCTGGGACGCGAGGTACTGCACCGCTATCGGACCATGGAGCGAATCGCCGCCGAGGCGGTGGCCGATGACATGGCCGCCCTGCAGGGCCTTCTCGCCAAGCGCCCTCCCGACGACCCGCATTGATACCTTGCCCCTTCAGGGCAACCGCATACTTTTCTGGGTAACTGCTCGCCCGGGTGATCACGCACGGCCTGGGAAATCCGTCATCCCCGCGTAGGCGGGGATCCATTTTGAACCATGCTTCTGTC
>NZ_JAENYR010000049.1 GCF_016841685.1 Thiohalomonas denitrificans | reverse complement strand
ATGGGCTCCAAAATGTAGGTTGGTGCTGAGGAACGAAGCCCAACAAAATCAGCGTCGGGGTTCGTATAACTCACCTCAACCGAGTGGCGAGTAGCTAGTAACGAGTGGGGAATGGGAATGGAAGAACGAGCGGCTATCAACGAAGTCCCTGTCGTCCCCGTGCGCCCCGTGGTTATCAATCCAGCGGCCTACTTCGCCTGGCGTTCCTTTTCCATGTGCCGGTAACGGGCGACGATCTCTTTCACCACGCTGCGGACGGAACGCTCATCGGTGTAGATCACGGCGTCGGCGACCTCCCGGTAGAGGGGGTCGCGCTCGGCCATCAGCGCCTCCAGCCTGGCCCGGGGGTTATCGGTCTGCAGAAGCGGCCGGTTACGATCGCGGCGGGTCCGGCGCAGCAACTGATCAATCGAACCGAACAGGTAGAACACCGTTCCGCGCCCGGACAGATGCGCCCGGTTCTCCGGCTTCAGAACCGCCCCGCCGCCGGTGGCCAGCACCAGATCCTTCTCGGCGGTCAGTGCATCGATCACGTCCTGCTCACGCCGGCGAAAGCCCTCTTCTCCCTCGATTTCAAAAATCAACGGGATCCGTGCGCCGGTACGGCGCACGATCTCGTGATCGCTGTCCTTGAAGGACTTCCCCAGAACCTCGGCCAGCTGACGACCAATCGTGGTCTTGCCGGCCCCCATGGGGCCGACGAGGAAGACATTGCGCGACTTAGCCACTATGGCATCTAATCGTTAACAACTACCTGGCCAATGCTCTCCAGCCCTTTAGGAGTCGTGACAATCACCTCGAGTAGGCCCGGGCTGGGGTCGCCATCCGATTTGACAGTGACATTGTAGGTGAGTGGGCCATCGACATTGGTGTCGGGAACCGTAAAGGATGAAGTCCCTTCAACCGAACCGTTGGTGGTTGAAATGTCGATCGTGGTGCCTGAAGGCATTGGCTGGCCTCTGAAATCCGAGATGGTGACCGTTCCAGTGTAGATCCCAGCCGATGCATCGATGGGATTATCGGAAAATCCAATCAAGGCTTCCGATCCCGACATGACAAGAACGAGATCCTCCCGGACATGCAGGCTCTCCTCCGTCCCGCATGGGACGGTGTCGTGCACGCCGCACAGAACACCGTTGTAGGCGCCATCGGGCGCATCATAGGCACTATTGGAATTGAAGTCCTTGAACTCTTCGTCGCCATCCCGCAAACCATCCTCATCATCGTCCCGGAAGGCCTCGGCGAGGTCGCCGAACGTCTCCGCGCCATTGAACCAGCCATCCCCGTTCAAATCGTCGAAGCTCTCCTCCCCGATCATCGTGGCGAGGATGGTCACCCTGCCGTCCAAAGGCCGTGGGTTGCTGCTGGTCCAGCTGACAGAACAGCCTCCACTCTCTGTTTGGCAAGAAGATACGATCTGGCCGCCCTCGGTCGTGAAGTTCACGGTTGTGCCGTCCCGAACCGGATTATTGAAGTGATCCGCGGCATAGATGTTGATCTGGACAATCTCGCCGTCGTGATTCCAGGCTTCCGGATTGAGCACTTCGGCGCTCAGGGAGAAGCTGTCCTGGTCGCCGACGCCGGTCGAGATGACCAGTCCGTCCGACTGCGTGGCAATGGTCGGATCATCCGCGTATTCCGCCGTCACCTTCACGGTGGTCGCGATGGTTCCCGAGTTTACGGTCGCCTGGACCATTCCCGATGAATCGGTTGTCGCACTTTCCGGCGAGATCGTGATCCCGCCCGATGTGGTGTCCAAGGAGAAATTCACCTGCTTGCCGGCAACCGGATTACCCTGACTGTCCACAAGCTGGAAGCTGACGGCGGAAGACTCGGTCAGACCCGTGCCCTTCAAGCCGATGAGTGACGGATCGGCCGCGATGAACACAACCGAATGCACGGAGGCGGGCTGGACCGTAATATCGGCTGTCGCGGTGAGAGTCTGGCTATTCGCCGATGCAGTGGCGGTAATGGTATCCGTCCCTTCACAGCCGGTCGCCTTGTAGGTGGATGTCGCATAACCACCCACCGTCGATATCGGGGACTCGAGGGTGGCTGTACCTTGTCCGGAGCAATCCGAAACGAAGGTTACGTCCACCGGTTCCGTATAGGCTACTCCGCTGGAATCGACGATAGTGGCCGTGACACTGGTCTGGCCCCCCGCGGACAAAGAGGTAACCCCGAGCTCCAGTTCTCCGGAAGTAAACAAGTCTCCTGTTCCGCTGCCCAGGTCGAGGACGACGGTTTCAACACCTTCGTCCAACGTATCATCGCCCGCGTCAAAAGCAGCACCCCCGTCGCCATCCCCGCAGGCCACCAACAAAGCCAAAACAGCACTCAGAAAAAGACGAGCTAGTCCGTTCATCATTGTTATTACCCTTCTTTATCCAAAACCGCCAGCTTCCTGACTACCGGCATACTATCGTTTTTTGATTTAATCGAAACTACCGGACAGGCCCTCCTTGAGGATCTTCGGCGTAACGAAGATGAGAAGTTCGGCCTTGCTGTCCACTGTGCTGGTGCGCCTGAACAGGTGACCGAGCAGCGGCAGGTCACCAAGGAAGGGGACTTTCTCGACATCATTTGCCGTAGTCTGTTCGTAGATACCGCCGAGAACTACCGTGTCTCCGTTCTCTACGAGCACCTGCGTCTCGACAGCACGGGTGTTGATGGTGGGAATGCCGCCGACCGATTGCCCCTGGCTATCCTTGCTGACGGCCAAGTCCATGATGATACGATCATCCGGTGTAATCTGAGGCGTTACACTCAGCGCAAGAACCGCTTCTTTAAAGGAAGTGGAGGTGGCGCCACTGGCACTCGCTTCCTGATAGGGGATCTCCACGCCCTGCTTAATGGTGGCCTCCTTCTGGTTGGAGGTCACAACCCGCGGATTGGAGATCACTTCACCTTTTCCTTCGGTCTGCAGGGCGGAGAGTTCAAGGTCCACCAGGTAGTCACCGGAAAGAAAAGCCACCGCGAGCTGACCGGCTGCCCCCGGCGCTGCCAGATTGACGTTCAGTCGATCCTCCGGGGCACCAAAAACTATTTCGCCTGCACTGGAATCGTCCCAAATGGTTTGGGTTCCCTCGACACTTCCCGACGTAAGCCCCACCGTGTCGCCTTCGACTTCATAGCCGCTAACACCGAAACGGACGCCGAGATCCTTACTGAAATCATCATTGGCGATGACGATGCGGGACTCGATCAGCACCTGGCGAATGGGCACGTCGAGCTTTTCCACAAGGCGCGCGACATCCTCCAGATTTTCGGCCGTCTCCGACACCATCAGGGTATTGGTGCGCGCATCCACCGAAACATTGGCACGCTCCGAGAGGATGGAGCTTTCCGCCGACTTCAGAAGGCTGGCCATTTCCGATGCTTTGGCGTAATTGATCTCGAAGTATTCGGTGTGCAGCGGAGCCAGATCTTCCTTCTGCTTGTTGGCCTCCAGTTCCTGCTTCTCGCGTGCAGCCAACTCTTCGTTGGGCGCGATCAGCACGACATTGCCGCTCTGGCGTTTTCCCAAACCCTTGCTCCTGAGAATGATGTCCAGCGCCTGGTCCCAGGGGACGTTCTTCAAACGTAAGGTAATCTGGCCCTGAACCGTATCGGAGGCAACGATATTGAGCCCCGTGAAGTCCGCGATAAGCTGGAGCACGGCCCTGACTTCGATGTCCTGAAAGTTGAGCGACAGGCGCTCTCCGCTGTAGCCGTCCGCGCCCAGATCGGCCGTATCCGTGGAGGCTTCCTTTTCAACCGCCATGACCTCGAGAACGTAGGTATCTCCGGTCTGATAGGCCAGATGTTCAAACGGTGCACTGGCATCCACTTTCATCCGGACGCCCTTGCCCGTGCGGTAGGTATCGACGGTATTCACCGGCGTGGCAAAATCGGTGACGTTCAGGCGACGTGCGAGTTCTTCGGGCAGGTCGCTGTTAAGGAAGTCTATGACGACATTACCGCTGCGCTCCTTCATGTCGACGGAGATTCCCGGATCCAGCGTGATGATGATTTTCCCCTGGCCCTTTTTACCCCGGCGGAAGTCGATCTCTTTGAGGGCATACACTCTGCCGGCATCGATTTTGTCGCCATCCGGAAGACTTGTGGTTGTGGCCTTTGCGGTTTTGCCGCCGACGATCAGAACAATACTGTTCCCATCGCGCTTCAGCTCGTAGGGAACCATGTGGCTCAGGGCAACCACGACCCGAGTGCGCCCGTTGGCGGCCACCGCGCGGACACTTCGCGCCGGCGCGGCATCGACATCCATGAACCGCTTGGCAAGCGCCACTTCCGTTTCCGGAAGATCAATCGCAATGCGCGCAGGATCATCGATGGTGAAACTGCCCGGCTCCGGGGCCGGTCCCGACATCTGTAGCCGTAATTCCACCCGATCTCCCGGAAGCACGGCGTAGCTGATATCCTCCAGCGCCCGTGTCGCTGCCAGGGCATTTTCGCCTACGGATATCAGCAAGACAGCGGCGACCAAAGTCGCTAGCCGTGCCGCATTGAAAAGAAATCGATGGAGAATCATTGGGACCGCCTCTCTCCGTGCAAAGTTATTATTCTGAGTCAAGGGCAAGAGCCGCCTCGCGTTCTATCCAGCCACCAATACCGTCCGGCACGATTTCGACCAGCTCGATGCGAGTCTCGGTCACATCGGTAATTCGACCATAGTTATGGCCGAGATGGTTACCGATCTGAACGCGATGCACCAAGCCGTCCGGGGCCGTAAGGATGCCCCAACGCTGCTCCTGCTTTTCGAGATGACCCGCAAATGTGAGCGTATCGAGAGGAAACTGCTCAAGCGGCTCTTTATGCCTGTCCTGGTTGGGACTGATGCCGTTGTTGGAAACAGGTACCCGCTCCGCATCCATGCCGGCCAGGGTAAACGGTTCACGCCTTTCGAAAGCGGTGTACTCGAAACCCTCGTACATCTGGAATTCCGGCATCGGGGCGATCCGGCCGCCCTTGCGTGCCTTGACCTCGCTGACGAATTGCTGCAGGTCGGAGTGCGCCCCTCCCGAACAGCCGGTCAGAGCGAAAACCGTACCGAAGGCGACTAGCCCCAGGATCCGTAACCATCTATTTTGACTTCGCATGCCCTTTACCACTACTGGTCTCGTCCTCATCAAGATAACGATAGGTCTTGGCGGTCGCATTCATCACAAGGGACTGGTCGGAACCCGAGATAGTAATGTCATGCAGAGTGACGATGCGGGGCAAGGCCGCGATACCGCTGACAAACTCACCAAATTTGTGATAGCCACCTGTCACCCGCAGTGAGATCGGCAGTTCGGCGTAAAACTCTTTCGGAGCTTCCGCGCGGGGCTGGAACAGTTCGAATTCGAGACCGGTGGCGAGCCCGGTCTGGGTGATGTCCACCAGCAAATCCGGGACTTCCGTCTTACTCGGTAACTGACGGAGCATCGTCCCGAAGGATTCCCTCATTTCCTCCATCTGCCGCTTGTAGGCATCCAGATTGACCGCTTTGGCCTGCTTGGTCTCGAAGTCCTTTTTGAGAACGCTCTCCTTGGCACGAATGGTTTCGAGCTCCTGCCACTGATGCTGCGTATCGAAGTAATACCCCGCACCGAGGGTTGCAATGCATAGAATCAGGATTGAGGCGCCTTTGACCAGCGGCGGCCAACTGCCAACGTTCTCGAAATCGATATCATTAAAATTGATCTTCAGATCCATGGCCCTTACCCCTTCTCGCCATTCCCGGACTCGTCGGCAGAGTTGGCCTGCTGAATCCGCATTGTGAAGGAGCGCGTACGATCGCCGCCCTTGGAGCTGGACTGGATAACATCCAGTTCCGGTTTGGTGAACCAGTCTGAACTGTCCAGTGACCTCATGAATGAGGAGACCCGCGCATTGGACTGAGTTTTACCTTTCAGCGTAATGGCCGAGCCACTTTGGCTCAATTGGCTCAGCTGTATCCCTTCGGGTATGAGTTCCACCAGCTCCTGGAAAAGGTGTACGACCTCGGGCCGATTTCGCTGCAACCGCTCGATGACGCGCATCCGGGCGATGAGCTGCTTCTTCTGCTTTTCGATATCCTGGATCTCCCTGATCTTGGATTCGACCTGCTTGATTTCCTGCTGGATGTAACGGTTGCGCGACTGCTGATAGTCGATCATGCCGTTAATGTGCATGTGCACGTAAAGTACAATGCCCGCCATCAATAAAACCGAGCCACCGGCAGCGACGCCGAATTCACGCTTTTGCTCATTGCGCCGCTCTTCGCGCCACGGTAATAGATTGATGCGTGCCATCAGTCGAAACTCCTCAGCGCAAGACCGCAGGCGATCATCAGGGCCGGAGCATCATTCTTTAACACCTGAGCCTTGACCCTTGACGCGATGCTCATGCTGGCGAAAGGATTGGCGATGGAGGTCGGTACACCGATTTTTTCCTCAATCAGCGAATCCACGCCGGCAATCGAGGAACTGCCACCCGCCAGTACGATGTGATCGACACTGTTGTACTGACTGGATGAGAAGAAAAACTGCAGCGAACGACTCACCTGCTGGGCCATAGCCTCCTTGAAGGGCTCCAGAACCTCGGGCACATAATTGTCCGGCAACCCGCCCTGGCGCTTCGCCATACCCGCCTCTTCATAGGAGAGGCCGTAGCGCCGCTGGATCTCTTCGGTCAGCTGCTTGCCGCCGAAGACCTGCTCGCGGGTATAGATCGTTTTCAGGTCGTAGAGGACATTCAGTGTCGTCATGGTCGCGCCGATATCCACCACCGCGATGGTCTTGTCGAAGCCGTGGTCCGGGATCTGACTGCCAATGAGACCGAACGCATTTTCCATGGCATAGGCCTCGACATCGATAACCTTCGGCTCGATCCCGGCCAGTTCAATGGCATCGACCCGCACTTCGACATTCTCGGTACGCGAGGCGGCGAGCAGCACATCCACCCGTTCGGGATCGTCTTCGGAGGGTCCGAGCACCTCGAAATCGAGATTGACCTCCTCCAGCGGGTAGGGGATGTACTGGTCGGCCTCGACTTCAATTTGACTCTCCAGCTCGTCCTCGGAAAGCGAACCAGGCATGGAGATGACTTTCGTAATGACGGCAGAACCGGCAACCGCCGCAGCAGCATACTTCAAGCGACTACCGGATCGCTTTACGGCACGCCTGATGGCTTCACCAACGCTCTCGACATCCGAAATGTTCTTCTCGATAACGGAGTTGGGCGGCAACGGCTCCACGGCATAATTTTCTACTCGATAGGAGTCACCACTTTTGCTCAGCTCCAGCAGCTTGATAGCAGTGGTGCTAATATCAAGTCCCAGGACCCGGGGCGTGCTCCGAGCCAAGAATCTCGGCAGCTGGATCATTTTTCCTTTAAGTACCCGTGCTTACGCGCAAAATTTAGACGACTACATTAAATACCAGTCACCGTTACCGGTCAACAGGCAAAACGTGACACGGGTTCATAGTTAGCCGCCGCCGAAACCTTTATACTGTTTCGCCCCTGAAATGCCGTTGAGCCAGTTCTCAAGTCCAAAACATGAAACTTTTTTTCCGCTTGATCCGCCGTGGCCTGCTCGCGGCATTCGTCCTGGGCCTATTGGGCGTCGGCGTAGTCGCGGGCGCCTATCTCTATGTCGCTCCCGAGCTACCCTCCATCGAAAAGCTCAAAGATGTCCAACTGCAGGTGCCGTTGCGAATCTACTCCCGCGAGGGGGAGCTTATCGCCGAATACGGGGAGATGCGACGCACCCCGCTTAACTACGAACAGATCCCCACGGCCATGGTGCAGGCAATACTCGCGGCCGAAGACGATCGCTTCTTTGAGCACCCGGGCGTCGATTACCAGGGCATCATTCGGGCGGTGGTACATCTGATCCGTACCGGGACAAAGGGTCAGGGCGGCAGCACCATTACCATGCAGGTAGCCCGCAATTTTTTCCTCAGCAGTGAAAAAACCTATCTGCGCAAGCTTCGCGAGATCTTCCTTGCCCTGACGATCGAACGGCAACTCACCAAACCGGAAATACTGGAACTCTACCTCAACAAAATCTATCTGGGAAAGCGCTCCTATGGCGTTGCGGCCGCGGCGCAAGTCTATTACGGCAAGGAGATTAGCGAGTTGGAGGTCCCCGAACTGGCGATGATCGCGGGACTGCCCAAAGCGCCATCGCGGTTCAATCCGGTTGCAAATCCCGAGCGGGCGATGGAGCGTCGTGACTATGTACTACGCCGGATGCACGAACTCGATTTCATTTCCGCGGATGACTACCGAGCGTATCTGGAGACGCCAACTATCGCCCGTCTGCACGCGTCGTCCAACAAAATGGAAGCCCCTTATCTGGCCGAGATGGTCAGAGCCGAAATGGTCGAGCACTTCGGCCCCGCAACCTACACCGCCGGATACCGGGTCTATACGACGGTAGTGGCCCGCCTGCAAACCGGGGCCAATCATGCGTTGCGCGAGGCACTGCTGGAATACGACCGCCGCCATGGCTATCGGGGGCCGGAGGCCCAGGTTGTGTTGGAACAGGATGCGGGTCTGGAAGCATGGAAAGCGGCGCTGGAGGGCCGCTCAAGCATCGGAAATCTGCTACCCGGAGTGATTGTCGATGTCGGTGAAAAATCGGCCAAGGTATATTTGGATGGTGCTGACGAGCCGGTGGAACTTGACTGGGAAGGGATGGCCTGGGCCCGCCCCTATATCGATGACTTTCGCTTCGGACCCGAGCCACAAAAAGCGGCGGATATTCTCAACGTTGGCGACATCGTTCGGCTTGAAGCGATAGGGGAAGGTCAATGGCGATTGGCCGAGGTTCCCGAGGTGTCGGGAGCGCTCGTCTCGCTACGACCGGATGACGGGGCGTTGCAGGCCCTGGTCGGCGGCTTCGATTACTACCAGAGCAAATTCAATCGGGCTATCCAGGCAGAACGACAGCCGGGTTCCAACTTCAAGCCGTTCATCTACTCCGCCGCCCTGGCTAACGGCTTTACCCCGGCGAGCGTTATCAACGACGCGCCGGTGGTTTTTTCGGACCAGGCGCTGGAGACCGATTGGCGACCGCAGAATTACAGTGGACGCTTTTTCGGACCCACCCGGTTGCGGGAGGCCCTGGTACGCTCCCGCAACCTGGTATCGATCCGTTTGCTTCGCTCGATGGGAGTCCGCGCCGCCCTCGAGCATGTGGCGAAGTTCGGTTTCGATCCGAAACGCCTTAACCGCGATCTTTCCATGGCGCTGGGAAGCTCCGTGATGACGCCGTGGGTACTCGCACGCGGTTACGCGGTATTGGCCAACGGCGGTTTTCAGGTCGAACCTTATTTCATTCAACGGATCGAAGACGCTGACGGCAACCTGCTGTTCAAGGCCGATCCGGCAGTGGCGTGCCTTCCGTGTGAAAAAGAGAAGGAGACAGAGGCGGAGCAGCCGCCGGTGCCGGAAGGCGAACCGAAAGTATTCATCACCTCGACCGATCCCGCAGCCGGATTCCTGCGCGAACCGCATCTGGCGCCCCGCAGTGTCGACATCCGCAATATCTATTTGGTGACCTCGATGCTGCAGGACGTGATTCAGCGCGGCACTGGCCAGAAGGCACTCACGCTGGGTCGGCGCGACTTGGCCGGAAAGACCGGCACGACCAATGAACAACTCGACGCCTGGTTCTCCGGTTTCAATCGGGACGTGGTGACCACCGCCTGGGTCGGCTTTGATGCTCCGCGTTCGATGGGCCGTTATGAAACCGGCTCCCGTGCCGCACTCCCGATGTGGATCAAGTACATGGCGGTGGCCCTGGACGGTCGAACCGAGCATAAACTCGAACAGCCACCGGGCCTGGTGAGCGTCCGTATCGACCCCGAAACCGGACTGTTGGCGCGCGGCAGCAGGGAGGATGCGATGTTCGAGATATTCCGTAGCGAGAATGTACCCGAGCAGGAAACCGATCGGGTAGCCGCTGACGGTGAAAACCCGGGCGGTGGCAGCACGGTAACGGAGCAGTTGTTTTAAGGCACGGCATCCCGACCAATCACCGCTAGAGTATCCGTAGATCGGGCCTTCAGCCGACAACGAGGCGCGTCGGGAACGTTGGATTTCCCTGAACGGGCCGGGGCAGCCTGCCGGATCCGGTCCACGGGACCCAAGGACCTGTTTTCGAATCTTGCTTCAAGGATACATAGACACTTCCGGGATCGAGTACACCATGCCAAAACAGTCCCGCCGGCAAGAAGCGCAGGTACGCCAGCAGTTGGCCCAGGAAGCGGCTCGCTTCATGATCGAAGGTGGCATACGCGACTTTGCGATGGCCAAGCGCAAGGCGGCCGAACGAATCGGGCTGAGCCAGACTCGGAATCTGCCCACCAACCGGGAGATCGAACAGGCACGGGCCGAGTACCTCTCTATCTTCCAGCCGGAGAGTCAGCCACAACGATTAAGAGAACTGCGCGAAACGGCCGCGGGAGCCCTGAAGATGCTTGAGCCATTCTCACCCCGACTGGTAGGGCCGGTGCTCGCCGGTACGGCCGACCAGCACTCGCCGGTCTACCTTCACCTGTTTACCGATACGCCGGAACAGGTGGATTTTTTCCTCAGCGATCGTGGCATTCCGTTCGAGCATGACGAACGCCGCGTTCGTCTCCAGCCCGACAAACAGGAAACCTTCCCCATGTACCGGATTCTCGTGGACGACATTGTCGTCGAGATGACGGTCTTTCCCGTAAAGGGCCAACGCCAGGCTCCACTCAGCCCTGTAGATGGTCGACCAATGCGCCGCGCCGACCTCCGCGAGGTGGAGTCGCTGCTCCAGGAAGACCGCGGTTAGGATGCATCGGGCCCCGCTTTGACGGGCTTAGGCCGGAGCTGGAAAAGAATTGCGCATTCGCGTCGACCAAGGCATTGCCAACCCTTACTCCTGCGGATAGTGCGCGGGCCAGCCGTAGCGGGCGACGCCGGTGTCGATAGCGGCACGAGCGACGGCGGGGGGCACCTTGTCGATCAGTCGCGGATCGAAGGGTTTGGGAATGATGTATTCGGGCCCGAATGTCATGACTTCCAGTTCGTAGGCCTCCAATACGCCGTCTGGCACCGGTTCGTGGGCCAAGGCCTTGAGCGCATGTACGGCAGCGATGGCCATCTCCGTGTTGATGGTCCGGGCACCGACATCGAGCGCACCGCGGAAAATGAACGGAAAGCCCAGCACATTGTTCACCTGATTGGGGTAGTCGCTGCGACCCGTTGCCATGATGAGGTCATCCCGCGTCTCACGGGCCACCTCCGGGCGGATTTCGGGGACCGGATTGGAAAGCGCAAAGACGACCGGGCGGGGCGCCATGCTTGCCAGCATTTCGGCATCGACCAGATCCGGTCCCGAAACCCCGATGAACACATCGGCACCCCGCATGGCGTCAGCCAGGGTGCGCCGTTCGGTCTCGACAGCGAACTCCCGCTTGTAGACGTTGGTGTCCTCTCGCCCGATATGCACAATCCCTTTACGATCCACCAGCATGATGTTCTCACGTCGGGCGCCGAGGGCCACCAGCAGCTGCATTGAGGCGATGCCGGCGGCACCCGCCCCGAGACAGGTGATTTGCACCGCCTCGATCGATTTCTCCTGGAGATCCAGCGCATTCAGCAGTCCGGCGGCAATAATGATGGCGGTACCGTGCTGGTCGTCGTGGAACACCGGAATATCGAGGCGCTTCTTCAGCTTTCGCTCCACTTCGAAACAGTGCGGAGCGGCGATATCTTCCAGATTGATCCCCCCGAAGGTGGGCGCAATCGCCGCCACCGTGTCCACGATCGCATCGGGGGAGTCGGCATCGATTTCGATATCGAATACATCGATGCCGGCAAAGGTCTTGAACAGCACCCCCTTGCCCTCCATGACGGGTTTGCTGGCAAGCGCCCCGGTGTCGCCAAGGCCAAGCACGGCAGTACCGTCGGTCACCACGGCTACCAGATTGCCCTTGTTGGTGTAGCGATAAGCATCCAGCGGCTCTTCGGCAATAGCCCGCACCGGAACGGCAACGCCCGG
This sequence comes from Thiohalomonas denitrificans, assembly GCF_016841685.1. Taxonomy (GTDB): domain Bacteria; phylum Pseudomonadota; class Gammaproteobacteria; order Thiohalomonadales; family Thiohalomonadaceae; genus Thiohalomonas; species Thiohalomonas denitrificans_A. Next base: position 16,122 of record NZ_JAENYR010000049.1, on the reverse strand, counting down.
AGTGTAGGCGAGACTGAGCTCGCGCTGGGTGTCGCAAGGCTTGGTGACGGCCGTGGCGATCTTCCCCGGGACGGGTTTTTCGTGATAATCGAGTGCCTGTTGCTCTTGTTCGGTCCAGTTTCGAGTCATCATCTTGCCGGTTGGTTGCTGTTCATTGAACGGTCTTCAACCGCTCCCCGGGGACGGGTTCGCCGCGGGGATAGCGGGCATTCAGCAGACGGAGCTGCTCTTCGGGATGGTGGTGAATCCGGGAGTCGGCGGCCAGCTCCCGGAAGGTGGTCCCGCCTCGGGCTTCGATGATGTCAAGTTTCAGCGGCTCGGCCAGTTTCCGTTCGCCCTCGCTCAGGGCATGGAGAGTGCGAATAGTACGCGAGAAATCGGCATCATGGGCCTTGAGCCCGCCCACCTTTTGGGAAGTCCCCAGAAAGACGAAGGCCTGCGACCCTTTATAGAGGACCGCAACGCGGGCATTGCGCGCGCCCGCGCCGGTACCTGCTGAAGCGAGGGCCGTATAGCCGTCCAGTCCATTGACCTTCAGGGGTTCGCCGCCCTGAATCATATCGAGATTCAGTCGCTCGCGCAGAAAGCGTTTCGGGGAAACCCGTTTGTTGCGATCGGCGACGCTGACCTGGAGAGCCGCGGATTGATCCGGAGAGACGGCAATCAGCCGGTCAGGTCGATTTTCGACCCTCCACCCCTCCGGGAACTGGAGGGCAAAATCGAGATCTTGGTGGAAGAAGGCGCTGCCGCGCAGAGTCCCCTCGGAGGCGCTCGCACCGAATATCAGGCCATCCAGTCGACGCAGGAATAGCCCCTTTTGTGACACCCGCTGCCCGCCCGGCAACGTCTGCGCCTGGCGTACCACCGTCTTGAGGCGTTCGTCATTGTCGGGATGGGTGGCAAACACGCCGTGATAGACGCGCGGCTCCCGGTTCTCTTCTTTGGCGAGCTGGATCTCGAATTGCTCCTGATTCTTCAGCACTCCGACCACATCCAGCATGGCCTCGGGGTTACGGCCGGTACCGGCCAGATATTGCGCCCCCAGCCGATCCGCTTCGAGCTCGTGCTCTCTCCCGTAACCCCGCAACAGTGCGGTACTCAGCGTATTGAACAGGTCGCTCACGCCGCGGTTTTGCAACTCCGGCACCAGCAGGGCGCCCAGGGTGTAGCCCAGATTGGCAGCGGTCGAGGCACTAATCTGGCGCACACTGTGGCGGGCCGTCACGTGACCGATTTCATGACCGAGAACCGCCGCCAACTCATCCTCGGAATTCAAATAGGCGAGCAGACCGCGGGTGATGTAGATATAGCCACCCGGCAGGGCAAAGGCATTGACCTCGCTGCTGTCGAGAACCGTAAATCGGTAAATCAGATCGGAACGGTGGCTCTTGGCGGCCAGCTTTTCACCGATGCGTTGTACGTAGGCCTGGAGTCGTGGGTCATCATATACGCCATAGGCGTCAATGATCTTCGGGTGCTCCTGGCGGCCGATGGTGATCTCCTGCTGTTCGCTGAGCAGCGAGAGTTCGCTCTGGCCGCTGACCGGATTGACTGCGCAGCCGGCCGTCGCAGCGATTACCGCCATGCCCATAACAGCGACCATACGTCGAAAAAGGCTCATCTCATGAGTTCTCCGCAGTGCTTCGATCCGCCAGGAGCCGGCGGCCCGGAACAGGCACAAAAAAAGGGCGCCCTCTCGGTACGCCCCTTTTACCACCCTCATGCGGGACATGGGAGGTCTTATTTTTTGATCCCGTACTTCTGACGGAATTTGTCCACACGACCGCCGGTATCGACCATCTTCTGTTTGCCCGTGAAGAAGGGATGGCAAGCGGAACAGACGTCGAGGTTCAGGTCCTCGTTGGCGGTGGAGCGGGTCTTGAAACTGTTACCGCAACTGCAGTTGACGGTGATTTCGTGATATTCGGGATGGATATCCGACTTCATTGCACTAAGCCCTTTGCATTGTTTCGCATGCCGCTACCCACGCCTGTTGGCAGGCACCGCATGCAGGAAGCCGCCGATTATAGGAAAACCCGCCCCCCACGGCAAGCGGAAGAACCAACTGTCGGGTGCGTTTTCCAAACACAGCTTCAGTCACTGCTGATCCAGCGGCAGAACCGTGGCACATCTTTCGCCTTCGCGTACCCGGCTCCCCTTATGGAGTACCTCAAGTAGTCCATGGTTCCCCGTAACGGAGTCCCACATCATGCGCGAGAGAGCGATACAGGCGGCGAGGGGTGTTCTGCAGCGAAGCCGCTCCTGATCGATTCGCCACTGGAGGCGCCGCATGCGCTGGCGGCGCTCTTCAGGGACGCGTACCAGCGCCGACTCGATGATTTCATGACGCCGGCGCTCAAAGGCGTCCGGGTCCTGCTCGGCCAGGACCCTCAGGTGCTCGTATTCCGGCCGTTCCCGCGGTGTCATCGTCTCTCCTCCCTGAGTCGGCGACTTACATGCAGATGTTCCGACAGTGTAGCGCAGCAATAACCACCGCCAGTCCATGGGTAAGTAAAAACGTTCTCGGGCTTCAACTATCTTTTGGTCAGGGTCTGGTGAGTCTCGGGCGGCCGTATTCCATTGAGTAACCTCTGAGGTTCATCAGCCGAAAACCACCGCAACCGACACCTCCACCTTTACCCAAGGGGCGAAAATGGATCGAATGCCCTCACAGCGCGTGGACCGGGCCTTCAAGTATGACTACGAAGGGCTCGACGTCGCGTCTATCAAACAGTCACTGGCCAATCGCATGATCTATGCGGTGGGCAAGGACAACTATACGGCGACGGACCGTGACTGGTTTCATGCCACCGCCTACGTGGTGCGTGACCGTCTCATCGAACGCTGGATGGAGACGATGCGCACCTACTATCGTGAGGACGCCAAGAGGGTCTATTACTTCTCCCTGGAATTTCTGATCGGCCGCAGTCTGATCAACAGCCTGTTGAACCTCGGATTCTGCGATGAGGCCAGGGAAGCACTGTTCGAGTTGGGTCTGGACCTTGAGGCGATCGCCGACCTCGAGTTCGACGCCGCCCTCGGCAATGGCGGGCTCGGCCGGCTTGCGGCCTGCTTTCTGGACTCCATGGCGACACTGAGTCTGCCCGGGTACGGCTACGGTATACGTTACGAATACGGCATGTTCCGCCAGGCGATCGAAAACGGCCATCAGGTGGAGCACCCGGACAACTGGCTCCGTTATGGCAATCCGTGGGAGTTTCCCCGCCCGGAAGTTCTCTATCCCGTCGAGTTCTACGGTGAAGTCGTGCAGTTCCACGATGAGAGGGGACACGTTCACCATCATTGGCAGGACACCGATGAGGTGATGGCGATGGCGTACGACACCCCCATTCCGGGCTATGGGGTGGATACGGTCAACAACATGCGGCTCTGGTCGGCCAAGGCCTCCCGCGACTTCGACTTGCGCTATTTCAATGAAGGGAACTACATCAAGGCGGTGGAGGACAAAACCGATTCCGAGAACCTCTCCAAGGTCCTCTATCCCTCGGACGAAACCACTGTGGGTCGCGAACTCCGATTGAAGCAGCAGTACTTTTTCGTCAGTGCCTCCCTGCAGGACATCATCGCGCGTTTTCTCAAGCAGCACGATTCGCTGCTCGACCTGCCCGACAAGGTGGCCATTCAGCTAAACGATACCCACCCATCGATTGCCATTCCGGAGCTGATGCGCCTGCTCATCGATCGCTACCACCACGAGTGGGAAACGGCATGGGAGATCACCACGCGCGTATTTGGCTACACCAATCACACCCTTCTTCCGGAAGCCCTGGAAACCTGGCCCGTACCGCTATTCGAACAGATGCTGCCGCGTCACCTGCAGATCATCTATGAGATTAACCATCACTTCCTGAATCGGGTGGTGCACCACTTCCCCGGAGATGTAGACCGCTTGCGCCGGATGTCCCTGATCGATGAAGAGGGTGGCAAGCGGGTACGCATGGCACACTTGGCCATCATCGGCAGCCATAAGGTCAACGGCGTGGCGGCGATCCATACCAAGCTGCTCAAGGAGCGGATCTTCCGGGATTTCCACGAGCTGATGCCCGAGCGATTCATCAACGTCACCAACGGCATCACGCCCCGGCTTTGGCTGCACCAGGCAAATCCGGCACTCTCCGGACTGATCTCCCGCTATATCGGCCACGACTGGATCACGGACTTGCCGGCACTGGCGAAACTCACCCCATTCGCCGAGGACGACGAGTTTTTGGAGGCGTTTCGTCAGGTAAAAAGAGCGAACAAGGAATCCGTGGCCGCTTCACTCGTCGACCGGCTCGGGGTGAGGATCGACCCGTCCTCCCTCTTTGATGTGCAGGTGAAGCGGCTCCATGAATACAAACGTCAGCTACTCAATCTGCTTCATGTGGTGACGCTCTACAACCGCATTCGCAATGGGCAGGCGGAAGACCGTGTGCCCCGTACGGTGATGTTTGCGGGCAAAGCGGCCCCGAGCTACAGAATCGCCAAGCTCCAAATCGAGCTTATCCACGCCGTGGCCGATATCGTTAACAACGACCCGCGGATTGGCGATCGGCTCAAAGTGCTGTTTATCCCCAACTACGACGTCTCCACCGCAGTGCGCCTGATTCCCTCCGTCGATCTTTCCGAGCAGATCTCCACTGCCGGGACCGAGGCCTCGGGAACCGGCAACATGAAGCTGGCGCTGAACGGGGCGCTAACCATTGGCACGCTGGATGGGGCGAACATCGAGATCCGGCAGGAGGTCGGCAAGGAGAACATCTTCATCTTCGGCAATACGGTGGAAGAGCTGGAAGTGCTGCGCCGAAATGGCTACGACCCCAAATCCTGGGTCAAAGCCGACCCCGAGTTGAGGCGCACGCTGGAGATGATTGGCGGTGGTTATTTCTCGCCTGGAGAACCAGCCCGCTTCAAGCCCATCGTCGAGGGGCTACTCAACCGCGACCGCTATTTCGTCCTGGCCGACTACCGCTCCTACGTCGAGTGTCAAAAGGACGTGGACCGTCTCTACCACGACCCGGAGGTCTGGACACGCCGGGCGGTACTCAATACCGCGTTGATGGGAAATTTCTCGTCCGATCGGGCGGTGCAGGCGTATGCCGAAAAGATCTGGGGGGTAAAACCCGAGCGGAACCCCTGATTATCAGGGAGCGACTAAATCGAATGATTGCCGCGGAGGCGCAAGAGGACAGAGGAAGAAGGACAAGAACAGAGAAGAATCAGCTGCCCGCGAAGGCAGTGTCGTGCCCGAAGGGCCTTACCCTTTGCGTACTCTGCGCTGCTCTTTTGGCGGCGCTCTCGCGCCGCCGCCGAACTATCGCTTCATCGAATTGAAGAACTCGGCATTGGTCTTGGTGACCTTGAGCTTGTCATGGAGGAACTCCATGGCCGCCAACTCATCCATGGGGTGCAGGAGCTTGCGAAGGATCCACATCTTCTGCAGCTCGTCGACGCCGGTTAGCAACTCTTCACGGCGTGTGCCCGAACGATTGATGTTGATCGAAGGGTAGAGCCGCCTCTCGGCAATCTTCCGGTCCAGGTGGATCTCGAGATTGCCGGTGCCCTTGAACTCCTCATAGATGACATCGTCCATACGCGAGCCGGTATCGACGAGAGCGGTGGCCATGATGGTCAGCGAACCGCCCTCTTCGATGTTGCGCGCCGCCCCGAAGAACCGCTTGGGACGATGCAGAGCGTTGGCGTCGACGCCACCGGTCAGCACCTTGCCTGAAGAGGGGATGACGGTATTGTAGGCCCGAGCCAGACGAGTGATCGAGTCGAGCAGGATGATGACATCTTTCTTGTGCTCGACCAGCCGCTTGGCCTTTTCGATCACCATCTCCGCCACCTGCACATGCCGGCTGGCCGGCTCGTCGAAGGTGGAAGAGACCACCTCTCCACGTACCGAACGCGCCATCTCCGTCACCTCTTCGGGCCGCTCGTCGATGAGCAGGACGATTAGGTAGCACTCGGGATGATTATGGGCGATGGACTGGGCGACGTTCTGCAGAAGCATGGTCTTGCCGGCCTTGGGCGGGGATACGATCAGGCCTCGCTGCCCCTTTCCGACCGGCGCCACCAGATCGATGACCCTGGCGGTGATATCTTCGGTGGAGCCGTTACCCAACTCCAGGCCGAGCCGCTCATCGGGGTGGAGCGGCGTGAGGTTCTCGAACAGAACCTTGCCCTTGGCGTTCTCCGGCGGCTCGAAATTGATCTCGTTGACCTTCAGCAACGCAAAATAGCGTTCGCCCTCTTTCGGCGGCCGAATCTTGCCGGCGACGGTATCACCGGTGCGCAGGCTGAAGCGGCGAATCTGGCTGGGGGAGATGTAGATATCATCCGGGCCGGCCAGGTAGGAACTGCCCGCCGAGCGCAAGAAGCCAAAGCCGTCCTGCAGGATTTCCAGGACCCCGTCGCCGTAGATATCCTCACCCTGTTTGGCTTGCGCCTTGAGGATGGAGAAGATAACGGCTTCCTTACGGGAGCGGGAGATGCCTTCGACGCCGAGGGAGCCAGCAATATCGAGTAGTTCCGAGGCGGGTTTTCTCTTAAGTTCGGTCAGGTTCATCGTTTTGGCTGTGGATAGCTACTGCATGAGCGCAAGTAGTGTGGAGGAATCAACGGGTACACGAAAAAGGCCCGAATGGCCCAACAAATCTGGAAAGGGGATTGCCGGATACGGCGGTCTGTCTATCACGGATTCAGATGCTTATCCCTCTGAAGGGTATCACCCGGATCGGGTCCCGTCCAGCAGGATGCGCCGGACGGGACGAAATTTTCTATTGCCTTAGAGATTACTATCGATGAAGGCCGTCAGCTGCGACTTGGAAACGGCGCCCACCTTGGTCGCCTCCACATTGCCGTCCTTGAACAGCATCAATGTCGGGATACCGCGGATACCGTATTTCGGTGGCGTATTCGGGTTTTCATCGATGTTCAGCTTGGCGACCTTGAGCTTGCCGGCATACTCCTCGGCAATCTCATCGAGGACCGGCGCGATCATTTTGCAGGGACCGCACCAATCCGCCCAGTAATCGACGAGGACAGCACCCTCAGCGCCGATCACCTCTCCCTCGAAAGTATCGTCGGTGACGTAAACGATTTTGTCGCTCAATTTTTGCTTGCCTCCAATTCGCCCCGGTTTTAGGCGTCTGTCGGATTATGGATTCCGTAACGGATTCACATAATCCGACAGACTCCCAGCCGAAGCTTATCATTAGTTGTGGGGGTTTCACCCCATTTGAGCCCAATACCGCCCCCATTTCAAGTCCCAAAGCCAGCCGTTTCTGTTATTCTTCCCAACTTATGAGTGATACGCTATTGACAGACGTTTCGTTCCGTTCCTTCGATTTGCCCGAACCCGTCCTCCGGGGTGTCGAAGAAACGGGTTTTTCCCAATGCACCCGAATCCAGGCCGAGACGCTACCGTTGGCGCTGGCCGGGAAAGATGTCGCGGGGCAGGCCCAGACCGGCACCGGCAAGACAGCCGCCTTTCTCATCGCACTTTTCACCCATCTGATTCGTGAGCCCGCCAAAGAGGGGAGGCGCCCCAACCAGCCGCGGGCGATCATCCTGGCGCCGACGCGCGAACTGGCCATCCAGATTCATCGCGATGCCGAACAGATCGGCCGCCACACCGGCTTCCAGCTCGGCCTCATCTACGGCGGCACCGGCTACGAAGAGCAGCGTCAGCAGCTGCGGGACGGCGTCGATGTGCTGATCGGCACACCGGGTCGGATCATCGACTACTTCAAGCAGAAGGTGTTCGACCTCAGAGCCATCCAGGTCATGGTACTCGATGAAGCCGACCGCATGTTCGATCTGGGATTCATCAAGGATATTCGCTACCTGCTGCGGCGCATGCCCCACCCCGAGGAGCGCCTCGGATTGCTCTTTTCCGCCACGCTCTCGTTCCGGGTGGCCGAGCTCGCCTATGAACACATGAACAACCCGCACCAGGTCGAGGTGGAACCGGAGCAGGTCACCGCCGAACGGGTCGAGGAGTCGGTCTACTTCCCGGCAATGAACGAAAAGATCCCACTGCTGCTGGGTCTGATCGAGCGGTTCAAGCCGGAGCGCAGCATCATCTTCGTCAATACCAAACGCGCCGCCGATCGAGTATGGGGCTATCTTGAGGGCAACGGGCACAAGACCTCCATTCTCTCCGGCGATGTTCCGCAGAAAAAGCGCCAACGCCTGCTGGGCCAATTCGAGTCGGGGGAGTACGCCTTTCTGGTGGCCACCGATGTTGCGGCTCGGGGACTGCATATCCCGGATGTCACCCACGTGTTCAACTTCGACCTGCCCCAGGACGCGGAGGATTACGTACACCGCATCGGCCGCACCGCACGTGCCGGGGCTGCCGGAACGGCGATCAGCTTTGCCTGCGAGGAATACGCCTTCTCGCTCATGGAGATAGAGGCCTACATCGGCCACAAGATTTCGGTCGAGCCGATCAGCGAGGGCCTGCTGGTGAAGCCCAAGGCGCCAGTCAGGGCTCCGCGACGCGACAAGCAACCGGGTGGCCAGGGAGGCAAGCGACCGGATGGAAACCGCGGCGGCGGCGACCGGCCGCGGCAACGGGGACGCAGTAGTCACCGCAGCCCCTCGAAAGGGTAATTGGCTGGCCCGTCCATTCCCGGGCGGGCAAGGATGAAGGGGCGCAGTGGCCAGGAAAAAGATCGAGATTACACCCGAGAACAAGTGCAGCTTCTGCCAAGACTCCAAATGCTGCACCTATGTGACCCAGGCGATCGAGACCCCCCGGGCCAAGGCCGAGTTCGAGCACCTGCTGTGGCAAATCTCACACCGGGATGTGGAGGTCTACAAGGATGAAGACGGATGGTTTCTGATGTTCAACACTCCGTGCCTCCATCTCCGCCCCGACGGCGGCTGCGGCATTTACGAAGCGCGCCCCACCATCTGCCGTGAGCACTCCAATGACTTTTGTGAGTACGACGAACCGGCCGAAAAGGGTTTCGACCTGTACTTCCCCGATTACGACACGCTGCTGACCTACTGCCGCAAGCGCTTCAAGTCCTGGGACAAGGCAAAGAACAGGGGCAAATAAAGAAGGTTCACCGTAACTGCTCGCCCGGGTGATCACGCACGGCCCGGGAAATCCGTCATCCCCGCTTAGGCGCGCATAGGCGGGGATCCAGGCAGCGATCCCTGCGAACGCCGCCTCTATGCCCCGTCATCCCCGCGTAGGCGGGGATCCATTTTGAGCCATGTTTCTGTCCTCTGGATTCCCGCCTACGCGGGAATGACGCGGGAATGACGCGGGAATGACGCGGGAATCACGCGGGGATGACGGAGGGGGTGAGTAGTTACGATTACCGCAGAATATACGGAAGGCAAACTCGCGAGATCTCAGATCCCGGCAGTGTCGGGCATGATGTCCCGGAAGCTCTCAATCGCATCGAACTCCTCCACGTCCTTGGCGGGGCGCCGGGTATCGGGCTTGTGAACAGCCAACAACCAGTTGATGCCGTATTCGCGCGCCGATCGCAGTACCGGCAGACTGTCGTCGATCAGCAGGGTCCTGGCCGGATCGAATGACTCGCGGCTCTGCAGCTGATCCCAGAACTGCGGATGCTCTTTTGGCATCCCGAAGTCGTGGGAACAAACCAGATGGTCCAGGTGACCGGCGAGCCGGGTCTTCTCCATTTTCAGTTCGAGACTCTTCATATGGGCGTTGGTCACCAGAACCGCGCGCCGGCCGCTGCCCCGTACCCCGTCGAGAAACGGGGTGACGTAGGGATGCACGGCGATCAGGTGGTCGACCTCCTGTTTCAATAGCGCGATATCCAGGTCCAGCTCCCGCCCCCAGTAATCGATGCAATACCAGTCCATGGTGCCCTCCACCGCATGCATGCGCGGATAAAGCTCGGCCTTGGCCTGCTTGATGCTGATACTCTTTTTTTCAGCAAAGCGCTTTGGCACGTACTCCACCCAAAAATAGGTATCGAAATTCAGGTCCAGCAGAGTGCCGTCCATATCCAAAAGGACGGTATCGATCCGGCTCCAGTCGATCATTGCGCGGCAGCGGCTCCATGGTGAGATACAAAAGTGCCCAGCTATTGTAACCAGTAGAGCCGGGTATTTCCGAACCCCGGTTATTGTGCTGGCCCCCGGCGGAGTTTATGGGCAAACGCCCATTCCGGATGACGTAATTTACTGTTTAGAGGTAACTGCTCACTCCGCCGTCCTGCGGAGGCGGGAATCCGGAGAGCAGCGGGGAGTAAAAGCCCGTACATTCTGCCGAGGAGCCACTGTTCTTTAGGTTATCGCAGCTTCCGCCGCTCCTGTGGAGCCGGCCTTTCAGCCCGGGCCGGGAAATGTACCAGCGGGTGCCATTCGTTCCAGCTGTCGGTATGATGGGGCGGATTGCCCCTAGCGGAGTCCGCATGCGAGAAAAACCCCGCATCCTTGATATCCGGACATTGGCCCGGACGCGCCTGTTCCACATCCAGCAGCTGGAGCTTCGTTTCGCCAATGGGGTCGAAGCTACCTATGAACGACTGCTGGGATCCCCACAGGGCGCCGTGCTGGTGGTTCCCGTTTTTGAAGACCGCCAGGTGCTGCTGATCCGGGAGTATGCGGCAGGCACCGACCGTTATGAACTGGCGCTCCCCAAGGGGCGCATTGAACCCGGTGAAGGGGCACTCGAGGCGGCCAACCGCGAGATGCAGGAGGAGATTGGCTATGGGGCAAACAAGCTACGGCAGATCAGCTCGCTGACGGTCGCACCCGGCTATCTGGGGCACTCCACCCATGTGGTCCTCGCCACCGATCTCTATCCCCGGCGCATCCCCGGCGACGAGCCCGAGCCCATCGACGTCATCCCCTGGTCACTGGATGACCTGGTCGAATTGACCACCCGCGAGGACTTCACCGAGGCGCGCAGTATCGCCGCCCTCTACATGGTCCGGGAGCTGCTAAATGGTTAGCCAGCGGAACCACCACCGGATCGATCCCTGCGAACTGCTGACGCCCGCGCTGGAGGTCGTTATCGATGCGGGCCGCCGGATACTGGAAATCTACGAGGCGGGTTTCAAGATCGAGCAAAAAGAAGACGAGACGCCGCTGACCGAGGCGGATACGGCGGCCAGCGATATCATCGAGAAGGGTTTGAGCGAACTCACGCCGGAACTACCCGTTCTGACCGAAGAGTCGGTAAAAATCCCCTATAGCATACGGAGGCAATGGAGCCGCTACTGGCTGGTAGATCCGCTTGATGGCACACGCGAATTCATACAGCGCACCGGAGAATTTACCGTCAACGTTGCCCTGATCGATGACCAGGAACCTGTGCTCGGCATCGTCTACGCCCCGGCGATGGGAGTCTATTACTATGCGTGCCGCGGCCAAGGCGCCTACAAACGGAATGACTGCTGCAACCCGGTCCGGATTCGGACGCGGCGACTGGAACCGGGGCGGCGCGTGGTGGTGGCGGGCAGCCGTTCACATCGGGGGCACGCCATGGAGGCGTTTCTCAAACAGCTCCGGGAGTACGAGTTTGTCCCGCTGGGCAGCGCCCTGAAGTCCTGTCTGGTGGCGGAGGGTGAAGCCGATATTTACGCCCGGCTGGGTCCAACTTCGGAGTGGGATACCGCTGCTACCCAATGCATCGTCGAAGAGGCGGGCGGTCTAATCACCGATACCCGAATGCGTCCCCTACGCTACAACACCAAGGAAGACCTGCTGAATCCCCACTTTTTCACCTTCGGCGACCGGGACATCGACTGGTCTCGTTACTTGGGCGCGCAACTCCGGCCGTAGACGGCCATTACGTTCTTCAACTCATCGAGGACCGCCCAGTGCTCGGTCGCCTCCAGGTGAGTGGTTTCCGGCAACGGCTCGCCCCGCTCCATCGCATCGATAGTGCCCCATACCGCCCGGCATCCCTTTTGACAGAGGACTTCAACGCAGGCGTCGATCCGTGCGGCATCTGGGCTAATTAGAGGCTTTGCCATAACAAATTAGTCATTTCCGAAAACGAGCGAACCAGTATACCGGCCCGTCCAATCCCATGGGAACCTACCAAAAGGATAGGATATCAGCGACAAACCGCCGGTTTCATATCCAAAATGTACATTGGTGCTGAGGAACGAAGCCCAACAAAATCAGCGTTGGGGTTCGCATAACTCACCCAACCTGCAAAAACGATGTTCTCGGACAGGCTCCGAGCCCAAATCCGCCCGCTGATACCTCCGGTCAGAGAGCAAACGCCTCGTCGTAGGGCTGATCGCCCTCGACTACCGGCAGGGTGAGCTCATTACCCCAATGCGACCAGCCGCCGTTATACAGCTTCACGTCCTGGTAGCCGAGGCTTTTGAGCTGCATATAGGCCAGTCCCATGCGGAAGCCGTCATGGCAGTAGACATAGACGCGCTTGTCTTTGGGGATGTCCGCATACATCGCCGCGAGCTTTTCCGGCGAATGCCATTTCTGCGACTGGCCGTCGGTACCCTCCAGGCTGACGATATTGATGGCGCCGGGAATGTGGCCGCCCTGGATGGCATGCTGGATGACCTTGCCGGTGTACATGTCGCGCGGCCGGGCGTCGAGCAGCACCACCTCCGGGTCGCGGCGCGACAGGACATCGTCATAGACATCGGTCCACTCCACGTACAGTGCCGGGTCGGCCTCTTTCAGGGTCACACTGCCCGGCTCGGACACCACCGCCTCTTTCGACAGGTCATTGAACGCGGTCCACTCGAGGGTGCTGCCGTTTAATAACTTCACCTGCTCCATATCGAAGCCGTACAGTTCCAGCAGGTAGTAGACCCTTGAGGCGAGGGCTGTGCGTGAGTCGTCGTAGAGCACAATGGTGGAATCGTCATTGACTCCCCACCCGCGCAGCGTCGCCTGGAAGTCCTCGCGGGAGGGAAAGCGCATGATCGGGGCGGCGAAATTGTCACCCAGGTCCTTGAAGCGCTGCACCTGGACGGCTCCCGGGATGTGACCAACGGTGTAATAGCGGTGCGGATGGTAACGGACCTCCAGGAGCACCAGATCCGAATTGTCGATGTGCTCCTCGAGCCAGTCGGAGTTGACCAGAAAGGCCGGCGGCTCCGCGGCCGATGCAAGAACAACGAACAGGAGGCCGATGGCCATGAGGAAGGTCTGAAGCATACGTCTGTGCATGGATCTCTCCGCTATTACAGGAATCGCCGATCCGTTGCCGACCGGGCAAACCGGAATGGTAAAGTAGGCAGCCATGATACGGCTCAAGCCCCTGCTGATACTCGCCGTTCCGCGCCAGTTCCCCGGCGAGCGGTGGATCAATATTGGCTTGCGGTGCCTGCACCTGGTGGGCATCGCCGGGATCAGCGGTGGCTTTCTGTTCACTCTCGCCGAGGCGCAGTGGCTGCCGTTCTGGTACCTCGCTGTGAGCAGCGGCGTGGCGCTGTCCCTGCTCTATATCTGGTCCACCGCGCTGTGGCTGGTGCAGCTGAAGGGGATTGCCATCCTCCTGAAGGTGGCGCTGCTCGCAGCCGCCACCCTGCTCCCGGAGTGGCGCGCCGGGCTGTTTGTGTCGATCATCCTGATTTCGGGACTCATCGCCCACGCGCCCGGCGCAGTGCGTGGCTACCGCCTTATCTGAATCCGATGAACGCTGCCCATCGGCGGGTTCAGCGCACTACCCGCCACAGGCTCCGCCGGAGCAGCAGCCGCCGCCGCTATTGCCGCCCAGCCAGCTGTCGATGGTCTCGCGGGAGGGTACGCCGCCGGCATGCACCAGTTTTTCATCGACCACCACGCCGGGCGTGGACATGACGCCATAGCGCATGATCTCGGCCACGTCGTCGACCTTCTCGAGCTGAACCTGAACGCCCTTGCCCTTGGCCTGCTCCTCGATGAGCTGGATCGTGGTATTGCAATTGGCACACCCGGTACCGAGTACCTTGATGGTCTTCATTGGATCGATTCCTCTGGTTTGACGGCCTCGATGGAGGCCGAAGCGATATATGCCTCGACGCCGCGTCCCGGCGCCCAGTCACGGATGAATGCGCGGCTCTCGTCTTTCGGCGCGATGCGAATGGCCTCGAAGCCGGCATCGCGCAGCATCACCTCCAGCTCCCCGACCGGGGATGCTCCGGCGATGCAGCCGGTATAGAGGGCCAGATCCTGCCGCGCCTGTTCGGGTAGTTCGGCGGTCGCCACCACATCACTCACCGCCAGCCGCCCACCGGGCTTGAGGACCCGGAAGGCCTCGCGAAAGACCTGCGGCTTGTCGGGTGAGAGATTGATGACGCAGTTGGAGATGATCACGTCGACATCGGCATCGGCCAGCGGCAGATGCTCGATCTCGCCAAGACGGAATTCTACGTTGCGGTACTCGCCCTTGCGAGCATTCTCGCGTGCCTTCGCAAGCATTTCCGGGGTCATGTCCACACCGATCACCCGTCCGGAATCACCCACGGCGCGGGCGGCGAGGAAGCAGTCGAAGCCGGCCCCGCTGCCCAGGTCCAGCACGCTCTCGCCCGGTTTCAGCGCGGCAATGGCCTGGGGATTTCCGCACCCCAGACCGAGGTCGGCCCCCTCGGGAACGGCACCGAGTTCCTCGTCCGAATAACCGAGACGTTGGGAGGCGATGGTCTCGGGTTGCGACCCGCAGCCGCTGGTATCGCTGCAGCAGCCACCGCCACCCTGCGCCACGCTGCCGTAGCTTGCGCGCACTGCAGTGCGGATCTCGTCGTCATTGTTGTCGTGCATAGTGTCGCCTCTTTTCAGCAGCAGGACTGACCACTGCTCGTGGTAGTGCAACCGCAGCTCTCTTCCGGTTCGGCAGCGATGGTGGCTTGCGCCTCGGCGGCCTGCTCGTCGAAAACGGCGTCGAGCTTCTGTGCCGCCTCGTCGCGGATGTGACGGGCGATCTCGATCACCGCATCGATCTGGTGCTCGGGGATGCCGGCATCCCGCAGGCGCTGAAGCTGACACTGGCCCATGGCCGGGTGATTGGCGGCGATGCCCGAAGCCAGCGAGATCATCGCGACAATGGAGGAGTGCAGTTGCGGTTGATCGGTCATTATCGATACTCCTTTAACTCAGCAGATTGAAGCCCCAACCCACCAGCGTGAAGGCAACGGCCAGTACTGCGGCATAGAGCCCCAGCGCCGGCCACCGGATCACCTTGCGCAGGATGATCATCTCGGGAAGGGAGAGGGCGGCGATACTCATCATGAACGCCAGCGTGGTACCGATGGCGACGCCCTTGCCGAGCATCGCCTCCGCGACCGGAATGACCCCGGTGGCGTTGGAGTAGAGCGGCACACCCAGTAACACCGCACCCGGAACCGCCAGCCAGTTGTCCCTGCCGCCCAGGTGCTCCGAGACCCAGCCCTCGGGCACATAGCCATGGAACAGGGCACCGACAGCGATGCCGGCGACGACCCATTTCCAGAGTCGACCAACAATCTCCTTCACCTCACCCCAGGCGTAGCGATGACGACCGGCCAGCGAGGTATCGGGTTGCGGGAGGGTTGCCTGACCCATGTGGATCTTCCATACATACTCCTCCACCCAACGCTCCGGCCTGAAGCGCTCCATGACCACGCCGCCCACATAGGCGACGGTAAGTCCGGCCGCCACGTACATCAGCGTCATCTCCCAACCGAGAATGCCGACAAGGATCACCACCGCTACCTCGTTGATCATCGGCGAGGCGATGAGAAAGGAAAAAGTGACACCAAGCGGGATCCCCGCCTCGACAAAGCCGATGAACAGCGGCACCGAAGAGCAGGAGCAAAACGGCGTCACCGCACCCAGCCCGACCGCAGTGCCGCGCGCCATCCACCGAGGCTTGCCCCGAACATATTCGCGCACCTTTTCCGGCGAAAGCAGCGCGCGCAGCAGGCCCATCACGTAGATGATGACCACCAGCAGCACGAAGATCTTCACCGTATCCATGACGAAGAAGTGCAGCGCAGCGCCCGCCTGGCTCTCGGCCGTCAGGCCCAGCCATCGGTAGACGATCAAATCGGCAAGTGCATCAAACATCCGGAACCAAAACTCCTATTGCCTGGCAGCCTGTCCGAGACCAGCAACGGGCTCCCAAATGTAGGTTGGCGCTGAGGAACGAAGCCCAACAAAATCAGCGTTGGGGTTCGC
>NZ_JAENYR010000048.1 GCF_016841685.1 Thiohalomonas denitrificans | reverse complement strand
CGTTTTTGGGGGGCTCCCTTCGGGCGAGCCGCTGGCCGGCCATCTGCGGCGTTGCATTTCTTGGGCCGCTCTTGCGCATCCCTGCGCCCGCGGCATTTGTGCGTCCCTGCACTTCAAAGGGCGCGCCATTCCCTGCAAAACGCGCCTTGCATCTGGCCGGCCAGCGACTCGCTGAAAGCACCGCCAAGCATGCAACAGTACACTGGATCGGCGGCATTCGCCGGCCGGCCTGATTGTCACCCAACGGTTATGGCATCGTCACGCTACTGTCATATCCGCACCCCATCATGTCATCAGTACCCTAAACCGAAGTGAGGAAGTGATGTCTATGAAATCGTTCAAACTGCTTGCAGTAACCGGCTTGGCCGGACTCATGGCCGGTGGTCTGGCCGTAGCCCAAACGGCCGTTGATCCGGCTGTTCCCGAGTACACCCGGGCCAGCGGTGTGTCCGGCAGCATCTCTTCAGTGGGCTCTGACACTCTGGCGAACCTGATGACCTTCTGGGCGGAGGAATTCAAGCGCGAATATCCCAACGTCAACATTCAAATCCAGGCTGCCGGCTCCTCCACCGCGCCGCCCGCACTCGCCGAATCGACCTCCAACCTGGGTCCCATGAGTCGAAAAATGAAGGACAAGGAGCTGGAGAGTTTTCAGAAGAAGTTCGGCTATAAACCGACCGCCGTCCCGGTCGCCATTGATGCGCTGGCGGTATTCGTTCATAAAGATAATCCTGTCAAGGGCATGACCATCCCACAGGTGGATGCCATCTTCTCCGCTACCCGCAAGTGCGGGGCTTCCGCCGATGCCACCCGCTGGAGTGAGGTGGGGGTGGATGGCAGCCTCGGCAACAAGAGCATTCAGCTCTACGGTCGTAATTCCGTTTCGGGTACCTACGGATATTTCAAGAAGAAGGCCCTGTGCAAGGGAGATTTCAAGAACGGCGTCAACGAGCAGCCCGGGTCTGCTTCTGTAGTGCAGTCCGTGGGAAGCTCCATCAACGGCATCGGCTATTCAGGCCTCGGCTACAACACATCGGGTGTGCGCACTGTTCCTTTGGCGTGGGCAGAAGGTGACGAATTTTTTGATGCCACACCGGGAAACGCACTGTCGGGTGACTATCCTCTGGCCCGTTTCCTCTACGTGTACGTCAACAAGCATCCCAACCAGCCGCTTCCGCCGCTGGAGCGCGAGTTCATCAAACTGGTGCTCTCCCGGCAAGGTCAGAATGTTGTGGTCAAAGATGGTTATATTCCCTTGCCGGCTAGTGTGGTTGAGGAAACGCTGAATGCCTTGAAGTAATATTCGCGGCTTCCCCCGCGCTAATGCGCTCCCGGTCTCCGGGAGCGCATTTTTTATGAGCCTTCTGTTTTCCACATGGACCACTATTGGGGGTTTCTTTCGTCAAGACGCCAAGGGGAGGTGTCCGGGTGTCTACTACAGCGCCTGCTACGGTCGCTGCGGGCAGACCACCTTTCGGCGAACGCGACCTTTCGATTGCCGAGTCTGGTGGGATGTACCCTCTGAGGGTTTAATAACCGATAGCCTGCCGTGGCTTACGGGGCTCGTTGACAGAGTTGACGCTTGGGCGAGAGCTGTTTAGTTGGTCCCGGGCTGTTGGTCCTTTCCGGGTGTTTCGCAAGGCCGATGAGCAAAGAGTGCCGATAGGGGGTAATCCAATAACGCATGGACGGCTGCCTGTCCCTCTGTATCGAATTCCAGGCGGGTTTCGCCGGGCTCCGGGCGTGTGACCCGAGCCGGGGTTCTGTGCACCCGGTTACGTCCCTCACGGCGGTAGGAGAAAGTGACTTCCACCTCTGCCTGGCTGGGCAGAAGGATGCATCCGGTCTCGACCATCATGCCAAAGGCGTCAAAGCTCTTGGCGGTGCCTCGGACCAGACCCAGAGGTCGATAGTTGAGAATGAGGTACAGGGTTCCATTCAGGGGAGCGTTCGGCATAGTCAGGTCCTCGCAGCATTATCCGGAAGCCGGTTGTCTATCCTCGGACAGAGACTCTGGACGGGCACAATGACAATGCGGTGAAAGTTCTGTTTTATTGTGATGAAGAGTGGTCAGAGGGTGTACGGGGTGTACGGTCTCAGGCACAACCAATGAGTTCGACGACGTGACGCGCCTTATCGGTCGCGTTGTTCAAAAGCCGCCAGGGCCTCCCGGGCGAGTGCCTCGCCGTCGGGATATCGCGCCGAGTAGTGGAATGGGACGATGCGCCCGACCCCGGCGCGACGGGCCAGTTCGCCGGCGCGGGCGGCGGTCAAGTGGTATTTCTCGTTCGCCATGGCCGCATCTTCCTGTAAAAACGGCGTTTCGATGAAGAGGGTGTCGGCGCCGCTGATCAGTTGCAGGATGCGCTCGGCATTGGCCTTGTGTCCCGCGGTATCCGTCACATAGGCCACCTTTTGCCCGGGCTCGATACGCACCACGCTACGCTTCAGTTCACCCAGGCTGAGTAAGCGTTCACCATCCTCACCCTTCGCCCGAACCGGCGTATCGTCGGCTTCTCCGACCAGAATCGCTCTCTTCAACTCACGGAGCCACGGGCCCGTTTTCAGGCCCAATTCGTCGAGGCGGTTTTTCCAGATATTGATGTGCTGCTTCTCCTCCAGTGCATACGCGACTGAGGGAATACGGTGATCGAGCAGGGTATGGCGAACGCTGAATTGCGGCTCGTCCACCAGTAATCCGTCGCTGATTACCGATTCGGTTTCACCACTGCGCCGGAAGGCGTCGCGACTGTGATAGTGCGCATGGCGGGCACGGCCGCCACTGCCAAGCTCCGTGACGGCCAGCGCAAAGTCGGCCCTGTAGTTGGCGACCAGGTTCCAGGTGTAGGCGGCCAGTTTGTGGCCGACCTGGTCGATCAGCCCCGGGGGGCCGAACAGGTGGAGCTGTTTGTTACGCCCCACGAGCAGACGAACCAGCCGGTCGAAGCCGATGAAATGATCCATGTGGGTGTGTGAAATAAATGCGTGGGTGACCGACAGCAGTGTGCGCGGCGACAGCGGTGTATTGTCCCCCAGGTCGAACAGCAGCGCCCGTCGCTCGAACAGAAACTCGACCAGAACCCCGGGATCGCCCTCCGGTGTGTTGACCAGTCTGGGGTGAAATAGCGGCTTCATCGTTTCTCGCCACCTATCCCGGAAAATTCATGAATTCACCGCAAACACGCCAGGAGCGCAAAGAATTCAATTGCTTATCGGTATACATAACCGAGAAACAACGGAAACGGCAGAACCTCGGCGATAATGCAAGATGCATGGTAATCAAAGCTTTGCGTCCTTTGCGTCTTTGCGGTGAATAATCCGGGCCGATCGAAACACATGGGGTTGTCATACAACTGTCATCTTCGCTGGCTATCCTGCGCGGATGGAAACATCCAGCGAATTTCCGGTCAGCCTTGACAACAGCGCCCTGAACGCACGCCAGCGCTGGCGCATGATCAAGGACAGAGTGGCTCACCATGCCGTGGGCCTCGGCGGTGTCGGTGTAATCATCGCTATCCTGCTGATCTTTTTCTACCTGTTGTACGTGGTCTTTCCGCTTTTCCTTCCCGCTTCCATCACCAAGCTGAACAGTTATCCGGTGCCCGGTGGAACCGAAGCGAAGTCCCTGCATGTCGCGCTGGAAGAGAGCGCCACGATGGCAGTCCGCTACACGAACGGGGGCGATGCGGTCTTCTTCGACACCGGCAGCGGCGAGGTAAACACCACCATTCCGCTTTGGGAAGGGGATGTGCGCAGTATCGCCGTCGACTCCACGGGGAGCGGCCTGGTAGCACTCGGGTTGGAGGATGGGAGCGCACTGGTGGTCCAGCACCGCTTTAACGTCAGTTACCCCGATGACCTGCGCACCGTGACGCCCGAGATCGAGTATCCCTATGGCCCGGAACCCCTGCGCATTGCAGATGAAGGGGTCCTTCTGGAGCAACTGGTGCTGACGGACACGGACCGTCGTCTGCTGCTGGCAGGAGTGGCCGATGATGGATGGGTGCGGCTGGCCGCCTTTGATAAAAAGAGCTCCTTCATCAGTGACGAGGTTACGCTGAAGCGCAATGCCGGCGTGGTCGAGACGGCGGGGGTGGCGCCCGCCTTTGTCCGGGTAAGCCCCAATCAGAAGCGCCTTTACATCGCGAGAGAGGACGGGACGCTCCTGCACTACGGCGTGCAGGACCCGCGAAAGCCGGAACTGCTCGAAACCGTAGCCCTAACCGACAATGGTGTCGAACTGACCTCGCTCGAGTTTCTTCTGGGCGGCTTCTCGCTCCTGGCGGGTGACTCCGAAGGGCGGCTCAGCCAGTGGTTCCCGGTGCGTGATGAACAGAACCGGTATCACCTGGAGCGGGTCCGCGGCTTCGAGTTTCAGGGGGCGCCGATCACGGGTATCGAGCCGGAAAAGCGCCGCAAGGGTTTTCTCGCTTCGGACAGTGAAGGACGGCTGGGGATCTATCACTCCACTGCAGAACGTACACTGCTGCTGGACCGGGTCGTCGATAGCCGGATCCGGAATCTGGCGCTATCCCCCCGCGCCAACCGATTGTTGGTGGAAGATACCCGTGGGAACACCCATATCTGGTCGGTGGACAACGAGCATCCCGAGGTCTCCTGGTCATCGCTGTGGGGCAAGGTTCACTACGAGGGCTACGATGAGTCTCTCTACACTTGGCAGTCGTCGGCCTCGACCAACGATTTCGAACCCAAATTCAGTCTGATGCCGCTGGCGTTCGGAACCCTGAAGGCTGCCTTTTACGCGATGCTGATGGCCATGCCCCTGGCGATATTCGGCGCCATTTACACCGCCTATTTCATGGCGCCGAAGATGCGCAGTGTGGTGAAGCCGACGATCGAGATCATGGAGGCCCTGCCCACGGTTATTCTCGGCTTTCTCGCCGGCCTCTGGCTGGCGCCGATCATGGAGCAACACCTGCCGGGGATCTTCATGCTGCTGCTGATCGTGCCCCTGGGGGTTCTGCTGTTCGCCTTTGCGTGGCGCCAACTGCCGGGATCGATTCGGCGCCTGGTTCCCGAGGGTTGGGAGGGCCTGTTGTTGATACCGGTGGTGCTTTTCCTGGGGTGGCTGGCGATCGCCCTCAGTGTCCCGGTCGAAATCTGGCTGTTCGGCGGCAACATGCCGCAGTGGCTGACGAACGAACTGGGTATCTCTTTCGATCAGCGCAATTCTTTGGTGATTGGACTGGCGATGGGGTTCGCCGTTATCCCGACCATTTTCTCCATTACCGAAGATGCGATCTTCAGTGTCCCCAAGCACCTGACCTTCGGCTCGCTGGCGCTCGGCGCCACGCCCTGGCAGACCTTGACCCGGGTGGTTATTTTGACCGCATCTCCCGGCATCTTCTCGGCAGTGATGATCGGCATGGGCCGGGCCGTGGGCGAGACCATGATCGTGCTGATGGCGACCGGCAACACCCCGATTATGGACTTCTCCATCTTTGAGGGCATGCGCACCCTGGCGGCGAATATTGCGGTGGAGATGCCGGAGTCCGAGGTGGACAGTACCCACTACCGTATTCTCTTCCTGGCGGCTCTGGTGCTTTTCCTGTTCACCTTCGTGGTCAATACCGTTGCCGAACTGGTCAGGCACCGTCTGCGCCGCAAGTACAGCAGCCTCTAACCCATTTCTTACCACAAAGACGCAAAGGGCTCAAAGAGATTGATTGTCAAAGGACGCCATAGGGACCGGCTTTTTCCGGTGGTTGGCATCGAGGTTTGCGAGTGGACCGACATCCATGGCTTTCTTTGCGCTCTTGGCGTCTTCGCGGTGAATCGAACAGAAATTGTGCCAATCGGGGTCCGATGAGACAAAACGTAAAAAGCTGGTTTCGAGAGGGTACACCCTGGATCTGGCTGAATGCCGGAGCGGTGAGTATCAGCATCATTATGGTGGCCGGGCTGCTGCTGCTGATCGCCTACCAGGGCCTTGGGCACTTCTGGCCGAAGGCGGTGCTGGAGACCGATTACCGCCAGCCCGGCGGTGATCGGGTTCGGGTTATCGGGGAAATCCACGACACCGAAAGTGTGCCGGTCGAGCGTTTCACCGGAACTGGCGTCGAATTTCCCGAGGGTCAGGAAATGGTTACGCGCCTGCTGGTCAAGACCGGCAACCGTGATGTGGGCGGCCTGGATTTTCGCTGGCTGGTCGAGTCCCGCATGGAGGATGTGCGCTATCCGGACCAGTTGATGGTGCTGGAGCGCCGCGAGTGGGGTAATTTCTACGGCTTTATCAAAAGCGTCAGGGAGCAAGGTGATATCGTCACCCGGGGAGAGGGCGCCTGGGAGGAGCTTCAGGCACGCCTGGAGCGAGTAGAGCGCCTGCACGCCGAGATCAAGACGCTCGAGAAGGACCGGATCGGTACCATCAATTATCAACTCGAACAGTTGCGCCTGGAAAAACGCGGTTTGGAACTTGAGGGGATGAGCCCCGAAATGGCCGCGGCGGCGATAGCCGACGAACGCAGTGTCCTCGAGGCCCGCTACGGAAAACTCGAGACGGAACTGAATGCCCTGTACGAGGCGAGCAACCGTGACAGCCTCACAGCAGTGACCATGAGTGGCGCCGAAACGGATGTTCCGCTCGGACAGGTGGTGCGAGCCTACCGGCCCAACGCCATGGGTCCCTTCGACAAGGTGGGTTTCTATCTCGCGAAGATCAGGGAATTCGTCAGTGACGACCCGCGGGAGGCCAATACCGAAGGCGGGATTTTTCCGGCCATCTTCGGCACCGTGATGATGGTGATCCTGATGTCCATCCTGGTGACGCCATTCGGCGTGGTGGCGGCGATCTATCTCCGGGAGTATGCCAAACAGGGACCGCTGGTGCGTATCATCCGTATCGCGGTCAACAACCTGGCCGGCGTTCCGTCGATTGTGTATGGCGTTTTCGGGTTGGGGTTCTTTGTCTATTTCCTGGGCGGTAACATCGACCAGCTGTTCTTTCCCGAGGCGCTCCCGGCACCCACGTTCGGAACGCCGGGGATTCTCTGGGCGTCACTGACTTTGGCGCTGCTTACGGTGCCGGTGGTTATCGTCGCCACCGAGGAGGGCCTGTCACGGGTTCCCAGCTCCATTCGCGAGGGGAGCCTGGCCCTGGGTGCCACCAAGGCCGAGACCCTGTGGAAAACGATTCTGCCGATGGCCAGTCCGGCGATGATGACCGGCCTGATCCTCGCAGTGGCCCGGGCCGCCGGAGAGGTTGCGCCGTTGATGCTGGTGGGTGTGGTCAAGCTGGCCCCTTCCCTCGCCGTCGATGGCAACATGCCTTTCCTGCACCTCGAGCGGAAGTTCATGCACCTGGGCTTCCACATCTACGACGTCGGCTTTCAAAGCCCCAACGTCGAGGCCGCCCGTCCGCTGGTCTATGCCACGGCGCTGTTGTTGGTGCTGGTGATTATTGTGCTCAACCTGGGAGCCATCGCCATTCGTAATCGCCTGCGCGAGAGATACCGGGCACTCGAACATTGACGAATCGAAGTTGGAATGAACTGATGAATGATGCATCTGCTGCCATGACCAGAAAGAAGCCGTCGAAAGGCGGTGCCCACGGGCTCGATCTGAGTTCACTGGATCGGGAGAGGCGCGAACTCAACCTGGCCAATGAGGAGATCGCACTGCGGGTACGGGACCTCGATCTCTACTATGGGGAGAAGCAGGCACTCGACAAGGTCAACATGGATATCCCGCGGCAGCGAGTCACGGCCTACATCGGTCCCTCGGGCTGCGGTAAGTCGACACTGTTGCGCTGCTTCAACCGCATGAACGATCTGGTCGATGGCGCACGCATCGAAGGCCGCATCGAGCTGGACGGTCACAATATCTATGACCGCAAGGTCAATGTGCCGCAGTTGCGGCGGCGGGTGGGGATGGTGTTTCAGAAGCCCAATCCGTTTCCCAAGTCCATCTACGAAAACGTCGCCTACGGGCTGCGACTGCAGGGTGTCGACAGTCGAAGAGTCCTGGACGAGTCGGTGGAACAGGCGCTGCGGGGGGCGGCGCTGTGGGGCGAGGTGAAAGACCGGCTGCATGACAATGCGCTGGGCCTGTCCGGTGGTCAGCAGCAGCGCCTGGTGATTGCCCGCTGTATCGCCATCGAGCCTGAAGTGCTGCTGCTCGACGAGCCGGCGTCCGCTCTGGACCCCATCTCCACGCTCAAGATCGAAGAGTTGATTTACGAGCTCAAGGAGAAGTACACGATCGTTATCGTAACCCACAACATGCAGCAGGCCGCACGCGTCTCCGACTATACCGCCTTCATGCTGCTCGGCGAGCTGATCGAATTCGGCGATACCGATACCCTGTTCACCAACCCGGCGCACAAGCAGACCGAAGACTACATCACCGGCCGCTACGGCTAACTGAAGCGGAACCAAAGGCTAACCGCAAAGACGCAAAGAGCGCAAAGAATTCAATGGCTTCGAGAACCATCGGAAGCGGCAGAACCGCGGGCGATCCAGGAAAATTACGGCAATCAAAACTTTGCGTTCTTTGCGTCTTAGCGGTGAACAATTCGGACTAAATGCGTGAGAACGCATCCAGGCGTACGTTCAAAAAAATAAAGCGCTCTGAACGAGGAACGAGAAGTTTCCTTGGCGCTCTTTGCGCCTTTGCGGTGAACAAGCGAAGAGGAACAACGGCAGAGATGGAAAACAAGAGTTACGGTCAGCATATCTCGCAGCAGTACAACGAGGAACTCGAGGACGTTCGCAATCGGGTTCTGGCCATGGGCGGGCTGGTCGAGCAGCAGCTGGCCGATGCCGTGACGGCATTGGTCGACGGGAATGTCGAACTCGGTGAGCAGGTGATCACCCTCGACTACCAGGTCAATGCCTTCGAGGTCTCCATCGACGAAGAGTGCAGCCGCATCCTGGCGCGGCGACAGCCGGCGGCAAGCGATCTACGGCTGGTAGTGGCGGTCATCAAGACCATCACCGATCTCGAACGCATTGGTGACCAGGCCGAGCGGGTGGGCCGCATGTCGCTGCGCCTGGCGCAGGGGGATACGGGCCATGCCCACTACACCGAGATCAAACACCTTGGGGATCACGTGCGTCAGATGCTGCACGACGCCCTTGATGCCCTTGCCCGCATGGACCCCGAAGCCGCCGTGAAGGTGGCGCGCGAAGACATCAAGGTGGACAAGGAGTACGAGTCACTGATGCGGCAACTCATCACCTACATGATGGAAGACCCGCGCACCATCACCCGGGTGCTGGACATCATGTGGTCGGCAAGGGCGCTGGAGCGGGTAGGTGATCACGCGCGCAACATCTGCGAATACATCATCTATCTGGTGATGGGCAAGGATGTACGCCATACCAGCCTGGAAAGAATGGAGCAGGAAGCCCGCGGCAAGCGCTGAACCGCAGCCGGAGTCAGTTGCTTTTGAGGAAACTGACGATTCACCCTTTAATTCCGAACCACGGGGAACACGGGGTGCACGGGGAGAAAAAGATCGGGCTTGTCTGAATAATTTGCGGGTGTCCCCGGACAGGAGGTCGTAGGCACGGACCTGGTAGGAGGCGCGCCCTCGCGGCGATTTTTGTCGCAAAGCCCCCGTGCCGACAACGCCCGCCACCGGTCTACGAAGGCAACGGCCCCCTGTAGAAGCCCCCGTGTTCCCCGTGGTTACCTTCTCGTCGTTGATTATCGGATCAGGGATTCGAGAAGTGCCTTCTGGGCATGAAGGCGGTTTTCCGCCTGGTCCCAAACGATACTCTGTGGGCCGTCGATCACATCCGCCGCGACTTCTTCACCCCGGTGGGCGGGCAGACAGTGCATGAACAGCGCGTCATCGGCCGCGGCTCCCATGAGATGTTGCGTGACCTCATAGTCGGCGAAGATCTTCTCGCGCTCTCTCTGCTCC
Organism: Thiohalomonas denitrificans; assembly: GCF_016841685.1. GTDB lineage: Bacteria > Pseudomonadota > Gammaproteobacteria > Thiohalomonadales > Thiohalomonadaceae > Thiohalomonas > Thiohalomonas denitrificans_A. The sequence goes on along the minus strand of NZ_JAENYR010000048.1, from coordinate 20,317 downwards.
TCTTCCTGGCCCATGCTGGCCCAGACATCGGTAGTAACCAGATGGGCACCCTCGGCGGCCGCGAGGGGATCGCGCATCACCGTGGCGGCATTGCCTGCAGCGGTCAGCACCTCGGTATCCGGTTCATAACCCTCCGGACAGGCGATGTTCAGTTTGAAACCGAACTGCCGGGCGGCATTGATGTAGGAGTGGCACATGTTGTTGCCGTCGCCAATCCAGGCGACGGTCCGTCCTTCGATACTGCCGCGCTGCTCGACAAAGGTCTGGACGTCGGCCAGCAATTGGCACGGGTGAAACATATCGGTGAGGGCATTGATGACGGGCACCCGGGAGAATTCGGCAAAGCGCTCGAGCTTTTCGTGTTCGAAGGTGCGAATCATCACCACGTCGACCATGCGCGACAGGACCCGGGCCGTATCCTCGATGGGCTCGCCGCGGCCCAATTGGGTATCGCGCGGTGAAAGGAAGATCGCGTGGCCGCCGCACTGTGCCATGGCCGCCTCGAAAGAGACGCGGGTCCGGGTCGAGGATTTTTCGAATACCATACCCAGGGTGCGGCCCCGAAACGGCTCTTGGTGTTCGCCGTTGTTCAGGCGCCGCTTGAGTTCGATCGCCCTTGCAATGAGCCGGTTGAGCTCGTCACGGGAGAAATCAAGCAGGGTCAGGAAATGGCGGATGGCCATATCACTTGGTCTCCGTCGCTTTCGGCTCCGACACGAATGCCTCGATCAGTCCGCTGACTTCTTCGACAATGCGATCGGCCTGTGACTCATTGATGATTAGCGGAGGCAGAAGCCGAACCACCCGTTCCGCGGCAACATTGATCAGCAGGCCCTTTGCGAGTGCCTGCTTCACCAGTTCGCCGCAGGGACCGTCCAGTTCGATGCCGATCATCAGACCCTCGCCGCGGATTCCGGTGACGGAATCGAGTATCCCGAGCCGCGCCTCGAAACCTTTCCGCATGCGCTGCCCCAGTTTTCCTGCGCGCTCTGCGAGTCCTTCGAATTCGAGGATCTCCACGACCGCCAGTGCGGCTGCACAGGCAAGCGGGTTACCGCCAAAGGTGGAGCCGTGGTTTCCCGGCTGGAACAGGTCCGCCGCGTGGCCGCGCGCCATGCAGGCGCCAATGGGGACGCCATTGCCGAGCGCCTTGGCGACGGTGACCACATCCGGAGCGGCGTTGCCATGCTGCCAGGCGAACGGCTTGCCGGTGCGCCCCATGCCGGTCTGGATCTCGTCCAGCATCAGCAGCCAGCCGTTTTCGTCGCAGACCGTGCGCAGTTGGGCCAGGTAGTCGGGGTCCGGCTGGTTGATGCCGCTTTCACCCTGGATCGGCTCCACCAGAACGGCGACCACCTCGGGATTCAGTTTGGCGGCATGGCGTACTGCTTCGATGTCGTTGTAGGGCACGCGGGCGAAGCCCTTGACCAGGGGCTCGAAACCGGCCTGCACTTTCCGGTTGCCCGTGGCTGACAGGGTGGCGAGTGTACGGCCGTGGAAACTGCCTTCAGCCACGATGACCGTCGGGCTGTCGATTCCCCGCTTGTGACCATACAGACGAGCGAGCTTGATCGCCGCTTCATTGGCCTCGGCGCCCGAATTGGCAAAGAACACGCGGTCCATGCCCGCGTAGGCGCAAAGCCGATGGGCGAGCTGTTCCTGCCTGTCGATGCGGTACAGATTGGAGGTGTGAACCAGCCGGCCCGCCTGCTCGCAGATGGCCCGGGTGACTGCCGGGTGAGCATGCCCCAATCCGCAGACGGCAATACCGCTCACCGCGTCGAGGTACCGGTTGCCTTCACCATCCCAAAGATACGGCCCCTCTCCGCGCTCGAAAGCCACGGGGAGCCGTGCATAGGTCGACATCGTTACGTCAGCCATTTCCGCTTCCCTAAAAAGCAAAAGGCAGTCTCGGGATGAGACTGCCGTTCCACCGAACCGGTGATCATATCTAGTCGTTCAGGGTAGGGCAACTGCCGCTTGATTTCCCGGCAGGAGGAGCGCCTCCGCACGCATTCCGTCATGCATCGCACCGAGGCGGTGGTCCTCCAATGGGGAGCGGCGCATTACCCTCCGAAGTTCTGAGCGGCGAAGTCCCAGTTCACGATGTTCCAGAATGCCTCCAGATATTTGGGACGGGCGTTGCGATAATCGATGTAGTAGGCGTGCTCCCACACATCGCAGGTCATCAACGGGGTCTTGCCGTCCCGGAGCGGATTACCGGCATTGGAGGTATTGACGATTTCCACGGACCCGTCACTGTTCTTCACCAGCCAGGTCCAGCCGGAGCCGAAATTATTTGCACCCATGTCACTGAATTTGGTCTTGAAATCTGCAAAGGAGCCAAAGGCCTTGGTCATTGCTTCGGCCAGATCGCCGGAGGGTTCGCCGCCACCGTTCGGGCTCATGCAGTTCCAGTAGAAGGTATGGTTCCAGACCTGGGCGCCGTTGTTGAAAATCCCGCCATCGGCCTCCTTGATGATCTCTTCCAGAGAGGCGTTCTCAAACTTGCTGCCCTCGATCAGCCCGTTCAGCTTGGTCACGTAGGTCTGGTGGTGCTTGTCGTGGTGATAATCCAGCGTCTCGGCCGAGATATGCGGCTCCAGTGCATCCTTCGGATAGGGGAGATCCGGCAGTTCATGCTTCATCTTGCTACTCCTTTTCCGTTTGCGGTTCTTGTTTCCGGTGCCAAAAGTCGCGGCGCGACGGCTTATCCGCTCAAGTGTAGAGGCTTTTCCCGGCTTAGGCTGGTTTACCTGAGCAATACGCTAAAGAATAGACGCCTAACAAGGCGTGTACAACCCCTGCATGGATTCGAAGTGTGTCGGGTTCAAGGCTTGCGGGTGATTGCCCGAGCCACAGGAGGCAGCCGCATGAGCAGCAAAATCGCAAGCAGAAGGGCATAGATGAGCGGTTCGCGGGTATCGGCCTTGACCATCAGGTAGAAGTGCAGCACTGCCAGTGCCGCAGCGGGGTAGACGAGTCGGTGCAGTCGCAGCCAGCGCCGACCACCGAGCCGACGCTGCATCTTGCGGGTGGAGGTGATTGCCAGAGGGACGAGCAGGGCAAAGGCGGCCATGCCCACGGTGATGAAGGGCCGCTCGACGATATCCTCCATGATCGCCCCCCAGGCGAAAAACTGGTCGAGCATCAGGTAGCCGAGCAGGTGAACGGTGGCGTAGAAGAAGGCGAAGAGCCCGAGCATGCGTCGAAAGCGCATGATTCCGCCCCATTGGCTCAGGCGGCGTAGCGGCGTGATGGCCAGCGTCAGCAGCAGAAAGCGCAGCGCCCAGTCGCCGTGACCGCGGATCAGGGCCTCGATGGGATTAGCGCCCAGGTTACCGGTCAAGGCGGCAAACCAAAAATAGAGCGTCGGCAGCAGGGCGGCCGGAAACACCACGGCCTTGATCCAGGGGATGGGGTCCTTGCGATTTGCCATTCCAGTTGCTTGGCACCCCGTTAATAAAATCGCTTCAGGTCCATGCCGCGATAGAGGTGCGCCACCTGTTCGGCATAGCCGTTGAACGGCAGGGTATCCCGTTTCAGGAACTCGCCGATGCGCCGCTCGCGCGCCTGGCTCCAGCGCGGATGGGAGACGGCCGGGTTGACGTTGGCATAGAAGCCGTACTCGTGGGGCGCCATCTCGTTCCAGGTGTTCTGCGGCTGCTTTTCAGTGAGGCGGATCCGGACGATGGATTTGATGCTCTTGAAACCGTACTTCCAGGGTACGACCAGTCGTAAAGGGGCCCCGTTCTGGTTGGGCAATTCCCGACCGTAGAGGCCTACCGCCATCAGGGTGAGCGGGTGCATCGCCTCGTCGATGCGCAGCGCCTCGACATAGGGCCAGTCGAGTACGGCGCGGCGCTGTCCGGGCATCTGCTGCGGATCGTGGAGCGTGGTGAACTCGACGTATTGAGCGCGCGACGTCGGTCCCAGGCGCCGGATCAAGTCGGCGAGGGGAAAACCGACCCAGGGAATCACCATCGACCAGCCTTCGACGCAGCGCATCCGATAGACGCGCTCCTCGAGTGTATGGGGCTTGAGAAGGTCCTCGAAGGCGTAGTTGCCGGGCTTCTCCACCTCGCCCGCCACCGCAACCGACCAGGGGTCGGTCACCAGGGTGTGGGCGTTTTCGGCCGGGTCTTCCTTGCCGGTGCCGAATTCGTAGAAATTGTTGTAGGTCGTGACCGACTCCCAGGAGGTCGCCGGTTCGTCGACACTGAAGCGGCTCTGTTTCAGGCCGGGGAAATCCGGCTTGCCGGGCGGCCCCTCGTCACTGCCGCCGAAAAGACCGGCCTGTGCCGGTAAGGCGAGCGCGCCGATGGCCCCGGCGGCGCCCAGTTTCAGGAAACGGCGGCGCTCCCGGTAGACCGACTCGGGGGTGATCTCCGAGGGGCGGATCGCGTTGGGTCGTTTAATCAGCATAATGATTCCCTCGGGTCATGTAGCGTCGGTGCAGCCAGTAATCAATACTCAGATAGCGTCCGCCGCCGATGAAGAACAGCGTCAGCAGCATGATGAAGTAGGTGGCGGCGAATTCGATACCGTTATTGAGTACAACCGGTCGGCCGAGTTCGGTAACGAACTCATGGCGCCCGGGGTGCTCGGCGGCCAGCCAGTCGAGCAGGCCCGAAAGACGCTGTGAGGCCTCGGTACCGCTCTCGGCAATCGCCAGCCAGCTGTTCTCCCAGTGAACGGTGAGCGCGGCCACCGCCATGGTCACCATCAGCGGAATGCTGGCCCAGCGCACCGCCAGGCCCAGCACCAGCGCTATCGCCCCGCCGGTTTCGGAAAGGGCCGCAAGCCACGCCATGACCGTGGGAAACGGCAGGCCCAGTCCCCAGTCGGGATTGCCAAACCAGGCGATGGTGCCCTCCATATGGCTGATCTTCTGGGTTCCCGCCATCCAGAAGATGGGCGCCAGATAGAGGCGTAACGTCAGCGGGGCCAAGAAGTCCAGACGTCGGGTTTCATCCAGCAGTTGGTGGGGCTTTCGCACCGGTTGCATCATGCACCTCCCTGGGTGGCCGGCTGTGTGCCGACGAGTGCCCCTTTTTCACGCAATTGCTCCAAAAGCGTCCGGCCCTGTTCGACCAGGCGCTCGGGTTCGGGGTGATTGATTTCGCCGGCCAGGCGCAGCAGCAGTCGACGGCCGCCGAGCTGCGGAGACGAGGCAATCAGCTCCAGCAGTCGGGCGCTGGTCGGACTCAGCGCCAGGGTTCGGACCTGTTCGACATCGTCGCGCCAGAGCAGCAGCCGGGCAGGCTCCTCGTCCTGCAGCGACTCCCCCTCACACATCCGGTGAACCGGATACCGATAGGCGGCCAGGCGGAACAGGGACGCCAGAACCGGTGCGCCGGTCAGCAGATCGCCGTTCGGTATCAGGGCTTCGGGAGGCGCCGGTGCCGGCGACAGCGCCAGGTGGAGTTGCGACCATTCGTACCGGGCCAACTCTGCCAGATAGGGCGGGTCGAGGCCCGGTGGTCGCTCGAGCCAGGCCGCGAATTCGCCGGGCAGGCGGTGAAAGTAGGGGGTGGTACTGGAGTGTCCCGCAAAAAAACGCCCGGCGGCCGCCTCCCAGTCGTCTTTCGACAGGCGGGCGCGGACGGCGGGAAACGCGTCTTCGAGAACGCCGAGGATATTGTTGAAAAAGAGCTCGCGGTAGATGGCCATGCGTCGTGGGGAGACATCGGCAGGCGTAGCCCGCTCGGGATCGCGAATGGCTGCCGCGAAACAGCGCTGGCGCCCCGCCAGGGAGGTGTCAAGCGATACGGCGTTCATTATGCCCTTCCTCGTTTTGCAGTCGGCGGATGGTGCCCAACTCGTCCAGTAGCTCCGAGAGGGGCGGCAGGTTGAAGTCCCGCTCCAGCAGGGTGGGCCGAACCCCGGCGTGCCGGTAGGCCGTTTCCAGCAGAGACCAGACCGGGTCGACCACCGCTGTGCCATGGGTGTCGATGATGAGCTCTTCAGACTCCCGATAGTGGCCGGCCACATGCACATAGGCGATGCGATCGGCCGGCAGAGAGTGAATAAACCTGACCGGGTCGTAGCCGTGATTGACGCCGTTGACATAGGCGTTGTTGACGTCCAGCAGCAGGCCGCAGTCGGCCTCCTCCAGGACGGCGGTGACGAAGGTCGCCTCGTCCATGTCGCCCGACTGACCCGCATAGTAGGAGACGTTCTCGACGGCGATGCGCCGTTCGAGAATCGCTTGGGTACGGCGGATGCGACCGGCCACGTGGTGCACCGCCTCCTCGGTGAAGGGCAGGGGCATCAGGTCGTAGAGATGCCCCCCGTCGGTGCAGTAGGAGAGGTGTTCCGAGTAGAGCACCACACGGTGTCTATCAAGGAACGCCTTCAACTCTTCGATGAAGGCCTCGTCCAGCGGGTCGGGGCCGCCCAGAGAGAGCGACAGTCCGTGGCTGGCAAGCGGCCACTGCTCGGCGAAAAACGCCAGGTCGCGGGCGTATCGGCCGCCCAACCCCATCCAGTTCTCCGGGGTGACCTCCAGAAAGCCGACCTCCGCCGGGCGCGTCTCGGCCAGCGCGCCCGTCAGGGCACGCCTCAGGCCGAGACCGGCACCTTCCAGCATCCGAGTGGGATCGGACATCGTGCTCACCTTACCTGCCGGCGCCGCACTTGGCCTCACCGCAGCTCGCCTCGCGAACGACGGGCTTGGCCTTGGCCTTTTCGGCACCGCAGTTGGTCTCGGCGGGCGCCTTTTCCTTGGCGCCGCAGTTGGCCTCGGCGGCTTTTTTCTCCGCCTTGCCGCCGCACTGACCCTGTCCCGCCTCGGCGATACGCAGGCCGCCGAACTCCTCGACGCTGAAGGGGTTGGCATCGACGGCACCGAGTGCGGTCCCGGAAAGGCCGAAGACCATGGCCGTACCGGCGGCGAAGGAGATCGGTTTGGTGATTTTGTTCATGTCTGCATCCTCGTTATGTCGATTGTCGATTCTGCGAACCGGACTATTCGCGTCCGGTTGCAGATAACGATGCGCGACGGGTCTCACGTGCCGTTCACGGAGTTATCACGTTTCTGTAACAGCGTGAGAGAGGGCGCCATCGCGGCAGGATGCCGATCTCACCATTGCAGGTTCTGAGCCGGGTGTTTTGTGGCGGCTTCCAGCCGCGATGGCTATCCCTTGTCTGCAGAGAGGGTGTTCAGCGCGTCGGCAGTCGGAAGGTGAAGCGGGTCGACCCATTGGCGCTGTCGGCGGCGACTTCGCCGCCGTGCAGTTCGACGATACGCTTGACGATCGCCAATCCCAGGCCGGCGCCGCCGTGATGACTGCGGGGTGATTGGTAAAAGCGTTCGAAGACGTGGGGGAGCTCTTCGGCAGGAATGGTGGGACCGGTGTTGATGACGTCGACCTCGACCCTGCCATCGCGGAGGCGGCTGTGAATGTCTATCTCCCCCTGCTCGGGGGTATGACGCAGGGCGTTGCCGAGCAGGTTTTCCAGCACCCGGTCGAGCAGACCCACGTCGCCGGAAATCGGAGGCAGGTCCTGTGCGATGGAGGCCCTGAAGGTGACGCCCTGCTGCTCGGCACGCAGCCCGTATTTCTGGGCGGCATCCTGGATGAGTTCTCCAAGGGCAACCGGTTCCGACTCGGGCAGCGCCTCCCGCGCATCGAGCCGCGAGAGCTCGAACAGCTCCTCCACCAAATGGGTCAGGCGCTCGCTTTGCCGATGAGCGACCCCCAGGTATCGCTGGTATTCGTCGGTCGAGAGTTCCCCGGCCTTCAACTGAAGCGTCTCCAGATAGCCCTGGAGGGAGGCGAGCGGGGTGCGCAGGTCGTGAGAGACATTGGCCACCAGGTTGCGTCGCAGTACATCCTTCTCCTCCAGCGCCCCGACCTGCTCCTCGATGCGCCCGGCCATGGCGTTGAAGGTGGTGCCGAGGCGATCGATTTCGTCCCCGCTACGTCCCACGACGTAGAGTTGGCGGGTGGTGTCAAAGCCGCTGGCCCGAAAGCCGTCCATCACCTTGGTGAGGCCTCGCAGACGGCGGGTCAGTTGATGAAAGGCCACCGCCCCGGCGAGGATCCCGAATAGCACCACGCCGACAACCGCAAGCAGGCTGAAGCGCACCAGATAACTCTCCTGCAGCAGTTGCCTTGCCGAGGAGAAGGATTCGCCTCCGAGCACGACGTAGAGATATTGCTGCGTCGGCCCCCGGAAAGGGAATGCCGCTGCGGAGAAGGCCTTGTGGCCGTTCGTCTGGCGGGGGTCGTCACCGAGGATGGGGAGCGGCGCATCGTCGAGAAAGCGTTTGATCGGCGCCAGGTCGACCCGACTGCGCTTGATCTTCATCTGGGGGGCCTCGTAGGCCACGATCGCACCCTCGCTATCGAGCAGGTAGATCTCGATAGCGGGATTGACATGCATGTAGTGGCTGAACAGTGACTTGACGGAGTCGCCGTCGAGACGGTCGGCACCTACCAGGTTGCGCTGCACGAGCAACTGGCGCGCCAGGTCCCGATTGAAGCGTTGATCGAGTTCCTGCAAAAAGGTGGCGCTGGCCTGCACCGCGAACGCAGACACCACCGCGCCGACGACGATCAGCAGCAGCGCAAGGACGAAGGCAAGGCGGGCGTAAAGGCTCTTAAACATGGGGCGCGCGGCGTCGTTTCGCGTTCATTGGACCGGCTCTGCAAATTTGTAGCCCACGCCCCAGACCGTCAGGACATAGCGCGGGTGGGCCGGGTCGGCCTCCACCTTGTTGCGCAGGCGGTTGATGTGGGAGTTGACCGTGTGTTCATAACCGTCATGGTTGTAGCCCCAGACCTGGTCCAGCAGTTGGCTGCGGGAGTAGACCCGTCCCGGATGGCGGGCGAAATGCAGCAGGAGGTCGAACTCGCGGGCGGTCAGATCCACCGGCTGACCGTGGACCGAAACGGTGCGCCGTTCCGGATCGATGCTCAGTCCGCCGGCCGTGATCGCCTCTCCGGTACCGTTCTCCCGTGCCGGTGCGGCCATTGCCTCGGCACGGCGCAGCAGGGCCTTGACCCGGGCCGCCAACTCCCGGATCGAAAACGGCTTGGTAAGGTAGTCATCGGCGCCGATCTCCAGCCCTAGCACCCGATCCAGTTCCGACGAGCGGGCGGTCAGCATCAGCACCGGCAGGTAGCGGTCCTCGGCGCGCAGCCTCTGGCAGAGACTCAGGCCATCCATGCCCGGCAGCATCAAATCGAGCACCACCAGGTCGTAGTGGCCGCCGAGGGCCCAGGCCAGTCCGGTATCCCCATCAGCGGCAATATCGACGTGGTGACCCTCATCGCGCAGGTGCAGCGCCACCAAGTCGGCGATATCTGCGTCGTCTTCAATAACCAGAATCGAGCGATTCACTGCCAAGCTCCCGTCATTTTTTCAGAATATCGCCTAAGATTCACAGAAGTATCACGGGAGCACCGGTTGACACAGCCTACCGACCTGCCTTCATACTTGAAAACAAACCCTCAAATGTCGTATTGAAATATCATGGATCATAATTCGGTCATTTCCGCCTACCGGCGCTACGCGGGCATTTACGATTTCGTCTTCGGCAGTGTATTCGAGCCGGGGCGCCAGCGGGTGGTCGAGATGATGGATTGCCGGCCCGGGGAGAACATCCTTGAAGCCGGCGTCGGTACCGGGTTGTCGCTCACCCACTACCCGGCCCATGTCGACGTCGTCGGCATCGATCTGTCGCCGGATATGCTGGATCGTGCCGGTAATCGCGTGCGCAGGAGCGGGCTCGGAAATGCCACCCTCCACTGCATGGATGTGCAGGAGATGGATTTTCCCGACGACAGTTTCGATAAGGTGGCCTGCATGTATGTGGCCTCCGTGGTTCCCGACCCGGAAGCGATGCTAATGGAGGTGAGGCGGGTTTGCAGAGCCGGCGGTGATATTTTTGTCGTCAATCACTTCACCAGCCCCGGCGGTCCGGCACGCTGGATGGAAGAGATGCTATCGCCCCTCGCCAAACGATTGGGTTTCCGACCCGTTTTCCCGCTGGATGATTTTATCGAACTTGCCGATATGGAAGTGGCCGAGGTTGCGCCAGTGAACGCTTTCGGTTACTGGACGCTCGTTCACTTGCGAAACAGCAGCCCTGTCGAAACGGTTGCCGGTGAAGAGGCTGCCTGACGGCAGACTCCTTCGCGGCTTTCTCCGCTCCTATAGAGAGTATCTCCTGTAGGAGCCCACCCCGTGGGCGAACAGCGCTATCGCGCTCAATTTGGGAAATCGGACGGCTGACGCCGTGTTCGGGGAAGGGCGCTGATCAATTCCCGCCAGCGGTTCTGTTACCATTCAGGCATGACCGATGCCGTTGAACTTTCGATTTTTGCCAGCCGTGTAGAGGCCGTTTGCGAAGAGATGGGGGCGGTTCTCAAACGCGCCGCCTTTTCACCGAATATCCGCGACCGCCTCGACTTCTCCTGTGCCGTATTCGACCCCGCGGGTGAACTGTGCGCGCAGGCTGCCCATATCCCGGTACACCTGGGGAGCATGGCCTTTGCCATGCGTGATATCGTTGGGCGGGTCGAATGGAACCAGGGTAATATGGTGGTGGTGAACGACCCCTATCTGGGCGGTACCCACCTCCCCGACATCACGGTCATTGCGCCCCTCTATCTGCGGCACCAACTGATGGGTTTCGTGGCCAATCGTGCCCACCATGCCAATATCGGCGGTGACTCGCCCGGTTCGATGCCGATCTCCGGCCGGCTCGAGGAGGAGGGGCTAATCATCCCGCCCAGGCCGCTGGTACGGGCCGGCCAGCTGGATGAGTCGCTGATGGAGCGAATCGTCACCGCCACTGGAAGTCCGGTGGAGACCCGGGGTGACTTCTCCGCTCAGGTGAGCGCCAACGCGAGCGGTCTCAGGCGACTCGAGGAGTTGGTCGACAGTCTCGGGGTGGAGCGCTACCGGTCGTCCCTTGCCGAGCTCAATGATTACGCCGAGCGTCTGGCCCGCTCCGCCCTGGAGGCGATCCCCGACGGACGCTACGCGTTCACCGATTACCTGGACGATGACGGCAAGGGTCACGTGGACTTGCCGATTTGCGTCACGGTAGCGGTCGAAGACGGCCGTATACACGTGGATTTCGCCGGCACGGCGGCGCAGACACCCGGAAACGTCAATTGCCCTCTCTCGGTGGCCGCAGCGGGGGTGTTTTACGTCCTTCGCTGTCTGATGCCGGACCAGACCCCCGCCTGTGCCGGGACGTTTCGCCCCATCACCCTGGAGGCCCCCGAAGGATCCCTGTTGAATGCGCAGCGGCCGGCGGCGGTTGCCGCTGGCAATGTGGAGACCAGCAGCCGCGTGGTGGACGCGGTCTGCGGGGCGCTGGCGTCTGCGATTCCCGATCGGATCCCGGCCGCCAGCCACGGCTCCATGAACAATGTGGCCATGGGTGCGCGGGATAGGGACAGCTATTGGGATTACTACGAAACCATGGGCGGTGGCATGGGCGCAGGTGCCCGTGGGGGCGGCCTTTCGGCCGTTCAGACCCACATGACCAATACCCTCAATACCTCGATCGAAGTGCTGGAGATGGCCCATCCGCTGCGGGTGACCCGCTACCAGGTGCGACGCGGCTCGGGTGGTGTCGGTGAACGGCCGGGTGGCGAGGGTCTGGTTCGTGAGTTCGAGTTTCTCGCACCTGCGCAGGTGACTCTGCTTACCGAACGCCGCAGGCGCGGCCCCTGGGGCCTGGCCGGGGGCGGTGATGGTAAGGCGGGGGAGAATCTCTTCAATGGTGAGCCGCTTCCCGGTAAGACCACCGTTTCGGTGGAAGTCGGCGATCGTCTCACGGTGATCTCCGCTGGCGGCGGCGGCTCGGGGAATCCATGAGCTGCGCCTCCGTTCGGGTTATCTGGAGAACCGTGATGGACTTTATCCGCCGGGTGTTTCTGGTGCTAATTACCGTAACCACCATCGTCGCCGTCAGCGGCTGCGCCACTGCAGTCATGACGGGTGCCGCCCAGGGTGGTTATGATCCCGACAATGGCCGAAGCGCGAGGCAGGTACCGGCTGATGCCGAGATCAGCGCTGCCGTGACCCGGGCCCTTGTTCATCACCCGCAAATACCGGCCATGCCCATTACGGTGCGGACCGAACAGGGCCGGGTCACTCTCAGTGGTGAGGTCCCCGACCGCGACACGGCCCGACGAGCTGCTCGTCTGGCCGCTGCCGTGCCCGGCGTCGAGTCGGTACGGAATCTCCTCAGGGTCGAGTAGAAGAGAGCTCCCGGGGCAGGAGGCGTTGCCGCAACGGCCAGCACTGTGCCCGGAGTGAGCGGCCGTTGAAGATCACTTTATGCCTTCGTGAACTCCATGTTCCCGGTGGTCGATACGTTGGAATAGACAAAACATGTGCGGAATCTGTGGTGAACTTCGCTTCGACGGCCAGCCCCCCGATCTGGGACGGCTCGGCCGGATGCTGCATCGTCTGGAGCGGCGCGGACCGGACCACGAGGGCAGTTATTCGGACGGACCCCTGGCCTTCGGACACCGGCGGCTCTCGATTATCGACCTCTCGGAACGTTCCGATCAGCCGATGCACGACGCCGAGCTGGAGCTGGTGGTGGTGTACAACGGCACCATCTACAACTATCCGGAACTGCGCAGGGAGTTGCAGGGGGCCGGCTTCCGTTTCTTTTCCGATGGCGATACCGAGGTCATCCTCAAGGCCTATGCGGCCTGGGGGGAGCAGTGCGTCGAGCGTCTGCACGGGATGTTTGCCTTTGCCGTGTGGGATATCCGCCGCCAGCGGCTGTTCCTGGCCCGCGATCGCTTCGGTATCAAGCCACTCTATTACGCCCTGGCGGATGGTGAGTTGCGCTTCGCTTCCAATACCCAGGCGCTGCTGGCCTCGGGAGGAGTGGATACCGATATCGACCCGGTCGGTCTCCACCATCAATTCACCCTGCATGCTGTGATTCCTGCGCCGCGTACGATCCTCAAGGGGATTCGCAAGCTGGCGCCGGGCACCTCGATGAGTATCGATACCGAGGGTGAGGTCCGCGAACGCCGCTACTGGGATCTCTACGCCTCCCGACCGCCCGTACCGCGCAGCGAAGAGGAGTGGCTGGAGGCAATCCACGAATCCCTGCGCCGTTCGGTGCGCCGGCGCCTGGAGGTGGCGGATGTGCCCGTGGGTGTTTTGCTCTCCGGCGGCCTGGATTCCTCTCTGTTGGTGGCACTGCTGGCCGAACAGGGCGTCGAGGACATTCTGACGTTTTCCGTGGGGTTCGAAGATCAGCCGGAGGAGAAGGGCAGCGAGTTTGAATTCTCCGACCTGGTGGTGGAGCGCTACGGCACCCGTCACCACAAATACAACATACCCAACGAACAGGTTCTCACCCGTCTGCCGGAAGCGGTCGAGCAGATGGCCGAACCGATGGTGGGTCAGGATGCCGTCGCCTTTTACCTGCTCGGCGAGCGGGTCTCCCAGGAAGTGAAGGTGGTGCAGAGCGGGCAGGGGGCCGACGAGGTTTTCGGTGGCTACTTCTGGTACCCGCTGATGAATGCCGAGTCGGGTTCCGACCTGGAGCGTTTCGCCAAGCACTATTTCGACCGGCCCCACGAAGAGTTTCTGGAGATGGTGACGCCGGCCTTTCGGGGGGAGGACCACACCTCGCGGAGCATCGAGCGCCTGCTGGCCGTGCCGGGTGCCGACACCTTTCTCGACCGGGTGTTGCGCATGGATGTGACCACCCTGCTTGTCGATGACCCGGTCAAGCGGGTGGACAACATGACCATGGCCTGGGGCCTGGAGGCGCGTGTGCCATTCCTGGACCACGAACTGGTGGAGCTGGCCATGCAGGCGCCGCCCTCGATGAAGCTGGGGCCTGATGGTAATGACCATAAATATGCCCTGAAGCGCATCGCCCGCGGCCTGGTTCCCGACGCGGTGATCGATCGTCCCAAGGGTTACTTCCCGATGCCGGCACTCAAGTACGTGCGCGGCGATTTTCTCGACTTCATGCACGACATCCTCGATTCACAGGCCTGTCGTGAGCGCGGGGTATTCGACCGCGCCTACGTCGAGAAGCTGTTCACCGAACCGGACCGGCATTTCACCCGGCTTCGCGGCAGCAAGCTCTGGCACCTTGCCTTGCTCGAGCTTTGGCTGCAGCGCAACGTCGATGCCGTGGCATAGGAGCCTGCACTAACAGGCTATTGAAAAGCTCCCTCTCCCCGAGGGAGAGGGCCGGGGTGAGGGGGCTCGATACAGGTAAGCTACTGATTCACACCTCCTCATCCTAACCTTCTCCCTCAGGGAGAAGGAATAGCCTCCAGGGCGTTGCGCGCAAAACTTCGGTGCCTTGGACGAATGCACTCTGGGAATCGCAAACCTCTGCGCCCCTTTCAAGAATCACCCCGCGGACTTCCAGTTTCTGTCGTCTACACTCCCTATATCCGCATTAACACGGAGGGCGGGGCGATGAAACCGATCTCGGAACGAATTCCGGCGGTGGTAGCGCTCACGTTGGTGATGCTGCTTGCAGGTGGCTGCGCGGGCAATGGCGAAACCAGGAGTACAGGGCAGTATATCGACGATGCAGCACTGACTAGCAAGGTAAAGACGGCGCTCTTCAAGGACGAGGATGTGAGTGGTTTTCAGGTGGATGTAGATTCCTTCAAAGGCCGCGTGCAGCTGAGCGGATTTGTGGACTCCGAGGAACAAAAACTTCGGGCGGAGCAGGTCGCGCGGGACATTGAAGGCGTCCAGGAAGTGATCAATAACCTTGAAGTGAAATAAGAGATTCAGGGTAGAATAAGAAGTACCATAAACCGGGCAGGAGGTAAGAAAAAGCTATGGACGACAAGCTCAATGAAGAACTCAATGCGTTGAAAGAGGACATTGCCGTACTGCGCTCCGATGTGGCGGGGCTCACGGAAGACCTGCGGCGCTCGGCATCGGCTACGGCGGAAAATGCCCGTGAATCGGTAGAGGACGAGGTTCAGCGGGCTCGGGAGCGCCTGCGCGAGAAGATCGCAGAAGCCAGGGGCCGCAGTGCACGCACCATGCACGAGATGGAAGAGAGCATCGGTGAGCGGCCGTTGGCAAGTGTGGCCACAGCGGTCGGCATCGGTTTCATTTTGGCCAAGATACTGGATCTGGGCGCCAAGCGGTGAGTTCGCTGGCCGAATATGTCATCGCCATAGCCGATCTGGCCGAGGCCGAGGGGCGGGCGCTGCGACGCAGCCTTGCCCTGCTTGGCTGGGTCTTCGCGCTAATCATTGTGGTGACGGTATTCGTCCTGTTTGGTATTGGCTTGTGGGTCTGGGCTGTCTATCTGTTCGCCGACACGCTGCTGCCATCGTGGCTGGCGGCAGCCGTGGCCGGTGCCATCGTACTGGGAATCGCCGGAGTGTTCGCATGGCTCGCCGTAAGGAACGTCCGCTAACGACCGAAGAAGCAAAAGCCCGGCTGCGTTACGTCTCCAGAGAGATCGGTGCGGGACCCTGGGTCCGACGCAACCCGTTGGCCGCGACTACCTACGCGGTGTTGGGCGGAATCGTGTTGGGTAGCGCACCCAACCTTCGCCGAAGCCTGAGTCGGGCGGTTGTTGCGCTACTGCCATTATTGATGAGGCGGGGTTGAATTTTCCTTACGGCGCTACCACGTTATCCGGAATGGTTTGTCCCGGAGGGTGAGCGAACGACTCTCTTCTGTGTAAGTAACTGCGCGTCAGGGCCGAAACAGGAGCGACTTGATTACTTTGCTGCGCCTTTTTGGCCATCCTGAACTATCCGGCTACAAAAACACTCAGACTTTCTGCCGTCCAACCGGCGGCCAATCCCCCCCTATGCGAGAGGTTTTTTATGGACGTTTTAGAGCGCATCGGTAAACAGGTCGAAGAAAATTCCATCGTCATCTTTATGAAAGGCTCGCCGCAGATGCCCATGTGCGGCTTTTCCAGCCGTACCGCCCAGGCCATGCAGGCGAGCGGTGTGGACTTTGCCTACGTAAACGTGTTGGCTGACCCGGAGATTTTCGAGAACCTGCCGCGGTACGCCAACTGGCCGACATTCCCGCAGATATACATGAACGGCGAACTGGTCGGTGGCCATGACATCGTCATGGAGCTGTATCAGAAGGGTGAACTGAAACCGATGATGGAAGCGGCTGCCGCCAAGGCGGACCAATCCGAAAGCTGATCGGTTGGACCCCCGTTTCAGATCAAAAAGCCGGCTAGCGAAGCCGGCTTTTTTTTGGCTTCAAGGGGCATCGCGCCGGGGCGGCCCTCCTACCGGCACAGCGGAGGCACAGACTGGTAGGAGGCGCGTCCCGCGGCGATTTTCCGGCCGGGCGACGTTATGAAGAGATTTCCACGTCGGGGGCAGGGGATAGCATTAGCGTTCCCTCCAGCTCCCGCCAGCGATTAACCACGGCACAGAACAGCTTGGCGGTCTGTTCGGCGTCGTAGGCGGCCGAATGGGCAGCCTCGTTATCCCACTCGTGGCCGGCGGCCTTGACCGCCCGGGCCAGTACGGTCTGTCCGAAGGCCAAACCTCCGAGAGTGACGGTGTCAAAGGTGCTGAAGGCGTGAAACGGGTTTTTCTTGCACTTCACCCGCCGGACGGCTTCCTTCAGGAAACCCAGGTCGAAAAAGGGATTATGGCCCACCAGGATGGCACGGCTGCATTCCTGCCGCTTCACCTCTTTCCGAATGGGCGCAAATACCTTGTCCAGTGCCTCTTTTTCGGGAACCGCGAAACGGAAGGGATGGAAGGGATCAATGCCGAGAAAGTCGAGCGATCGCTGGTCCAGATTGGCTCCGGCGAACGGCTCCACGTGAGCGTTTATCGTCTCCCCGGGTTGCAGGCAGCCATCATCATCCATATGCAGCAATACCGCCGCGATCTCCAGCAGCGCATCGGTCTTTGAATTGAAGCCGGCGGTCTCGACATCGACCACTACCGGCAGGAAACCGCGAAAGCGATCGGCGATTTTCGGCTGCTTGGGTTCACTCATAGTAATTCAGCTTAACGGATCGTTGTGGGGCTCGCGATCAAATCGATCACGCATGTAAGGGGCGCATTCATAATGCGCCGTCTCCAAAGAGCATCGATGCGTTGGAAGAATGCATTCTACGATGTTTAGTCCGAAACCAGCCGCCACGCCATCGTCTCGCCGGCCCGTAGGGGCACCAGGCGGTCCTCGCCGAAGGCGTAGCTGTCCGGCACCTGCCACTCGGCCTTTTCCAGGGTTACACTGCCGCTGTTGCGGGGCAGGCCGTAGAAATCCGCACCATGGTGCGCCGCAAAGGGCTCCAGCCGATCCAGGGCGCCGGCCTGCTCAAAGGCTTCGGCATAGAGTTCGAGGGCGGCATGGGCGGAGTAGATGCCGGCACAGCCGCAGGCGGTCTCCTTGGCGCCTTTGGGATGGGGAGCACTGTCGGTGCCCAGGAAGAACTTGGGATTGCCGGAAGTGGCGGCCTCCAGCAGGGCTTCGCGATGGCTCTCACGCTTCAGCACCGGCAGGCAGTAGTGGTGCGGCCGAATACCGCCCACCAGCAGCGCATTTCGGTTCATCAGCAGGTGATGGGGTGTAACGGTTGCGGCGACATTGGGTCCCGCACCCTTCACGAACTCCACTGCTTCGCGTGTGGTGATGTGCTCCAGGACGACCTTGAGGTCAGTGTGGCGCTCCAGAAGCGGTGCAAGCACTCGCTCGATGAAAACCCGCTCTCGATCGAAGATATCGACCGCCGGATCGGTCACCTCGCCATGCATCAACAGCGGCAGGCCGGCCTCGGCCATTGCCGCCAGGGCCGCTTCGGCCTTGCTGATATTTGTCACACCCGAATCGGAGTTGGTGGTCGCGCCGGCCGGATACAGCTTTACCGCGTGGATCCCGCCGCTGTGCATGGCCTCTGCGATCGTCTCCGGCCGGGTATTGTCGGTCAGGTAGAGCGCCATCAGCGGCGTAAAGTCACATCCTGCCGGCACGCTGGCCATGATGCGTTGCCGATAGGCCATCGCCTGCCCGGTGGTGGTTACCGGCGGCTTGAGGTTGGGCATGATGATGGCGCGCCCGAAGCGTTCGGCGCTATGGGGCACCACCACGGGCAGGGCATCGGCATCGCGCAGGTGGAGGTGAAAGTCATCGGGGCGGGAGAGAGTCAGGCGAGTCATGGCGTTTTTATGCTAAGAGTTTGAAAGGCCCTTGCTATCCGTGGTGTTCACGAAAGCATGCCGTCCATTATGCCACGGCGCGGGGCTGTCCCGAAGCAATGGAGTTTCGCATGATCACGCTACGCAGGTCTGAAGAGCGTGGCCGGGCAGAAGGCAACGGGATAGACAGCCGATTCGGCTTCTCGTTCGCTGAATATCACGAACCCGCCCACGTCCGGTTCTCGGTCTTGCGGGTCCTCAACGAAGACGTCCTGGCCCCCGGTGCCGGCTTTCCGGAACACCCGCACGGGGACATGGAAATCGTCACCTATCTCCTGGACGGCGTTATCGAGCATCAGGACAGTCTGGGACACCGGCACCAGATGCGCCGTGGTGATGTGCAGTGTATGACCGCAGGGAGAGGGATCCGTCACAGCGAACGGAACCCCTCGGAGCGCGAGTCGACGCATCTTTTTCAGATTTGGCTTATACCCGATCGCAGGGGGCGGGAGCCGGAATACCGGCAGGGGCATTTCCCCGATGACGAAAAGCGCCGCCATCTGCGGCTGCTGGTTTCGCCGGACGGCCGGGGCGGCTCGGTTCGGATTCACCAGGATGCATCCCTCTACGCGACACTGCTCTCTCCGGGGCAGCGTATCGATTACGAAATTGCCGCCGGGCGCCGGGTCTACCTGCAGGTGGCCACAGGCCGACTCGAACTCGATGGCGAGGTTCTGGAAAGCGGCGACGCGGCAAAGATCGAAGAGCTCGCGTCTGTCTCCTTCACCGCAACCGCCGACCTCACCGAACTGCTGCTGTTCGATCTCCCTTGATGGTGCTGAGCGCCGGAAAGGCTGTTTTGTCGATGCGGGCGGTCGACCCGTGCCATAGCGCTGCCGCCCGTTCGCCAGCAGGTTAGCCCAACCCGGAGCCTAAACTTGGATAAACCGTCGACGGAGTGGATGTCATGAGTGAACAGAAAGCCGCTGCTGAGCGGGTGATCATCGCCCGATTCGCCGATCCCGACCGTGCAAGTGAGGCAGTGGAGGCGTTGATCGAACACGATTACCCCATGGACATGATCTCCATGCTCGGGCGGCCGGCAGCAGTGGGTGATGACCCGTTGGGCATTTACTACCGTACCTCCGGCGAACGGATGCGGGGTTGGGGTAAGCTCGGGGCGTTTTGGGGCGGCATCTGGGGGTTGCTGGCCGGCGCCGCCTGCCTGTTCGTGGTGCCCGGTCTCGGCTTCATAGCGGCCGCGGGGCCGGTCGTCGATGCCCTGGCCGGTGCTGCAGCGGGAGCCGCCGGAGGCGGAGGCGTTATGGCCGGCGCCGGTGCGGTTTCGCATCTGGCCACGGCAATGCGCAACGCGGGTGTCCCCGACCAGGAGCTGGATCGCCTGCACACGGCCATTGAACATGGCGAATATGTGCTCATGCTGCGTTGTCGCCGTAACGAGTGCGAGCGCTATAGCCCGGCGATGAAAGGAGCCGGCGCCGACGAGGTGCTTGAGCATCCCTTTGGGGGCTGGCGGCACGAGTGATTTCGGTCGAGGCCGCCAACGGGTAAAGTAGCGGCATGGAAATCGGCTTTATAGCGGTATTGGCGGGTGTAGTTGCCCTTTGGGCGGCAGGAATGCGCGTACGAGAGGCGGCGATTGCGGTGGTACGCCGCGCCTGCAGACGCGATGAGTTGCAGCTGCTGGATGAAACCGTGTTATTGGAACGGATGCGCCCGGTCCGCGACCATGATGGCCGTATGCGCTGGCGCCGGGTCTATCGTTTCGAATTCACCCGGAGGTCCGAAAGGCGTCACGAGGGTACGGTCGAGCTGATCGGTCCCCGCCTGGTGGCACTCAATCTGGAGATGGATGGCTATAACCTCCATGAAGAGCGGACCACCGATTCTGAGGGATGACAGAGCCCCTCCCGCCGCTGCGGCGGTCCCGAATCGATGACGAACTCTTAGGCGTCATTGCGAGCCGTACCCCCTGCTGCACAGACCCGAATCAGTGACGAACCTTTAGCCGTCATTGCGAGCCGTACCCGCTGCTGCGCAGGCCCGAATCAAAGACGAACCTTTAGCCGTCATTGCGAGCCGTACCCCCTGCTGCGCAGGCCCGAATCAATGACGAACCTTCAGCCGTCATTGCGAGGAGCCCCGGCGACGCGGCAATCTGGGGTTTGGGAGCAGGA